>JARFQS010000136.1 GCA_029287645.1 Thermoanaerobaculia bacterium
CATGCTGGTCATCAAGAACCCGCATCCGCTGACCATCGAGCGGGCCCTAGGCCCCAGGGTCTGGGACGCCGACCGCAACGAATACATCGACTACCTGATGATGGCCGGCCCCATCATCCTGGGGCACAACTACCCCCCGCTGATCCAGAAGGTCTCCGAGGTCATCCAGGGAGAGGGCATCGGAACCGGATGGACCAGCGAGTGGGAGATCAAGAGCGCCGAGCTGATCATCCGGCACATGAAGAACGTCGACATGGTTCGCTTCTTCCAGTCCGGCACCGAGGCGGACATGGCAGCGATTCGCCTCGCCCGTGCCTACACCGGAAAGACCAAGCTGCTTCGCATCGGCGGCTCCTACCACGGCTGGGCCGATGAATTCGTCTACGACATGCAGGTCCCCTACTCCGAGACCTTCCAGACCCAGGGCATCCCCGAGCAGCACTTCAGCAACGTGATCAGCGTCGGTCCCGGCGATGTCGAGGCGCTCGCACAGGCCTTCCAGCGAGCAGAGAGCGAGGGCGGAGTCGCCG
This sequence comes from Thermoanaerobaculia bacterium, assembly GCA_029287645.1. Classification (GTDB taxonomy): domain Bacteria; phylum Acidobacteriota; class Thermoanaerobaculia; order Multivoradales; family JAHEKO01; genus JAUVRX01. The sequence continues at coordinate 531 of JARFQS010000136.1, forward strand.
CACTGATCGTCGAGGGCGCGGGCTGCGAGGCGGGAGCGATTCCCTTCCACCCCGACTTCTATCGGACCTGCAGGGAGCTCTGCGACAGCCATGAGTCCCTGTTCATTCTCGACGAGGTGGTGACCGGGTTTCGTCTCACCATGGGAGGCGCCCAGGAGTTCTACGGCGTCGATGCCGACCTCAGCGTCCTGGGGAAGATCATCACCCATGGATTCCCGTCCGCCGGTGCCCTGGGCGGCAAGAAGGAGATCATGGAGTGCCTGGCGGGCCTCGATCCGGCGAAGCCAAAGCCCTTCGTCGCGGGAACCATGGCCGGCAACGCGATTTCCACCGCGGCGACCTACTGGACCCTCCGGTACATCGAAGAGAAAGGCGCCATTCCCAAGGCGACAGCGGCGGCCGAGAAGCTGAGCCAGGGGCTAAACGATCTCTTCGAGAGCATGGGCAGGCCCTTCTTCTCCTACAACATCGGGTCCATCATCCACTACGAGACTGCGGGCCCCCTCACGGTGGACATCCGAAGAGAGGGCGGAATCGTCAACGCCCTGGCGCGCAAGAAGGCCGTCGACGATCTGGCGACGGCTCTACTGGCCGAAGGGATCGTCAGCAAGTACGGCAATCGGGCCTTCACCTGCATGGAGCACACCGACGAGGAGCTGAAGCTCACGCTGCGAGCCTTCGAGAAGTGCGTCGGCATGATGCAGCAGCAGGGCTGACCGGAGCCGAACGTTGCGCTTCGAAGACATCATTCAAGGAGGTAGTCATGGCCGAAGCTGAAGAAACTCCCCTGCGTTCCCTTTTTGCGGACATCCTGGTCGAGGCGGGAATCGACCACGTCTTCGGCATGCCCGGCGGCTGCACCCCCTTCCTCTTCGACGCCCTCTTCGACAAGAAGGATCGGATCAACACCGTCCTGGTCAGGCACGAGGGCGGCGCCGCCGTGATGGCGGACCTGCACGCCAGGCTCACCGGGAAGCCGGCGGTGGTGATGGGACAGGGACCCTGGATCGGGACCAGCGGTGGAATCGGCATCATCGAGGCATTCCACACCGGCCTGCCGATGTTGATCATCTGCGACACCAGCGACTACTTCTCGCTGCCCCAGCACGGACCCTACCAGAGCGGAAGTGGCGAGTACGGGTCCTTCGACCTGCCGGGCATGATGAGGGCGATGACCAAGTACACCACGGTCGCCTCGAATGCCTCCGAGTTCCTCCACGGTCTTCAACTGGCGATCAAGCACGCCACCACCGGCCGGCCGGGGCCGGCTGCGGTGCTGATCAAGTGGAACGTAGCCTTCGAGAGCGTCGATCCGAATCTCGTGAAGCCGCCGCTCCATCCGCTCTCGGGACACCTGAACACTTCGGCGCCCTGCATCTCGCCGGCCGATGCCGAACGCGCGGCGGAGATGCTGCTGGCGGCGCGAAGCCCGGTCATGATCACCGGCCAGGGGGTTCGTTCAAGCCAGGCCTTCGACGAGGTCGAAGAGCTCGCCGAGTTGATCGGCATCCCGGTGGCCACGAGCTTCCTGGGGAAGAGCAGCATCCGCGAGACCCACGACTGCGCGCTGGGAACCATGGGAGCCATCGGGCAGAAGGTGGCCAATCAGAAGATCGCCAGCGCCGATGTGATCCTGGCGGTAGGGAGCAGTCTCGCCCCGGACAACACCAGGTGGCTCTCGCCCGAGCTCATCGACCCCGAGAGACAGAAGATCATTCAGATCGACATCGAGTCACGGAATGCCGGATGGACCTTCCCGGTGGAGATGGGCATCACTTCGGATGCAAAGCTGGCCCTGCGGGCAATCGTCCAGGGCATCCGGGCCAGGGGTGTCGGCTTCGACGTCGGCGAAAGGATCGAGGCTCTGAGACAGGCGAAGGCAGAGGCCGATTGCTTCGACGAAGAGATCGTCCGCTCCGACGCGACGCCGATCGCGCCGGAACGCGTGGTCAACGAGGTGAACGCAATCCTCGACGAAGACGATCTCCTGGTGCTCGACGGCGGCAACAACCGGATGTGGTTCACCCACCATTTCCAGAGCAAGAAGGCCGGCCAGGTGCTGGCCGGTGGAGGCGTTGCGGCGATCGGCTACGGCCCCCCTGCGGCACTGGCCGCGCAGATCATCCACCCCGAGCGGAGGGTGATCTGCGCCTGTGGCGACGGCGGGCTGATGATGCATCTCTACGCGCTGGAGATGGCACGCGATCTCGAGCTGCCGGTGACCTTCGTGGTGTTGAACAACTCCTGTCTCGGAAACGTCAGGGATTTCCTGGCCGCGGATCGGAGAATGGCAACCGAGTACTCGGAGCCCGATTTCGCGAAGATCGCCCAGGGCTTCAGCCTGAACAGCGTGCGGATCGAGAAGCCCGAAGAGCTGGGAAGCGCCCTGGCCAAGGCCCACGAGAGCGGCGAGACCTGGCTCATCGACGTGATCGTCGACGACCTTCCGCACTTCAAGCTGATGTCCTGACCGCGTCGGGCCGGAGTTCTTTTCAGCGCCAGTCGGTCACTTCGTCGAGGGGAAAGACGGGGCGGGAGATCTTCGTGTAGGGCAACGATCGTACGTCCGCGTGCACCGGGCCCGGCGTGTTCACCCAGACGAAATGGCCGGCGACGCCGCCGAAGCCAGCCACGTGGTGGAACATGCTCTTGGCGATGATTGCCCGTGCGGCGCCGGGCTCGAGGCCGACACTCGCGAAGATCTGCCCGTCGAACTGTGCGCTGGGAAGCTCGCTCA
>JARFQS010000223.1 GCA_029287645.1 Thermoanaerobaculia bacterium
GTGGTGGAGGGAGTGGCGTCGATCCCCTCCACCGCGGTCTTGAAGGGGACGGGTCAGACCCTCACAGCGACTGCCGGAGACCTGGTTCGGGGTGGGCTGAGCAGTTTCCTGGGCACGAGCGCCGATGACCCCGACGACTGACGACCTGACAGACCACGTGCGGCTCCGAAGGGGATTGGAACCAGCCCTGCGGGAAGATGAGTCGCCATTTTGCCGCGATGCAGAAAAATCTTGACTTTCTTGCCGCACCGCGTCATAATGTGTCTGCAAGGAAGGAGCGCCGGACGCAATCGGCACCCATATCCAAAGACAGAAACGGGGCTCGGGCAAGCAGGGCCCATGGCAGGAGGAATGGAACAAATGAACACAGAACAGGTCACAACCGGGTACAAGAAACTGCAGGAGGGTCTCTTCGAGTCCACGCGCCGTCTCTGGCTGGCCAGTCTCGGCACGTTTTCGGTGGTGGAAGAAGAGAGCTCGGAGATCTTCGACCAGCTGATCAAGAAGGGACGCCTGGTCGAGGAAAAGGGACGCGAGCGACTGAGCAAGACCAAGGCCGAGCTGGAAACCGACACCCACCAGCTGGCTGACAAGCTGGATCACCAGGTTTCAGTCGTGCTGCAGAAGTTGGGCGTTCCGTCTCGGGCCCAGGTCCAGGATCTCACCCTGCGGGTCGAGGACCTGACGGAGCAGGTGGAGCGACTGGCGCCGAAGAAGCCCGTCAAGAAGACGACGCGGGCTCGCACCACCAAGACCGCCACCAAGACCTCGAAGTAGAGGCTCGGCACGTCGACGGTCCTCCTTCGGGATCGACCGATCAGCTCGAGTGAGGGGACGGCAATCGCCGACCTCGCTCGAGCTTTCTTGTCTGAGGACTAGAGTTTCAGAACCAGCTTGACCATGTCGTACTGGTTGCCGTCCGGGTCCGTGCCGTAGCCAGGCACCGGATACTGCTCGAAGCCCAGGTCGGACAGGGTGCGGATGGCGTCCTGCTCGAGCTCGGCTATGGGCATGCAGGAGAGATGGCGCAAGCCATGTTCTCGAGCGATCGAGATCAGGTTGTTGACCATCGTGGTTCCCAGACCCTGGCCTCGATAGGCCGGGTCGATGAGCCATTTGATGCGCCCCACCAGGCGCAGCGGCCCGCGCTCGTGACGATGCAAGGTCGCGTCGGCCACGATGCTGTGACCGTTGGCCGCAATCAAGGGGAAGACCTTCGAGTAGTCGATATTCTGACTCCAGGCCTCGATCAGGTTGCGGTCCTCGATATTGTCCCAAGCGGTCCTGCGGACTTCGACGGGCAACTGCTGGAAGAACTCGTAGAGTTGGTCGGCGTCGTTGTCGTTGAACGTCCGAATCAAGACTCGCCTACCGTCGCGAAGGACGACCTCTTGGGGGAACCGATCAGGCATGGGAGTGCTCCTTGCTCGAAGGAATGGACATGCTTTGGTGATGACACCGAAGCGAGATCGTACCGTGCTCCGGCAAAGTGCGGGATTGTAGCACTAGCGACTTTCCCCTGCTCTCACGGGTAAGGATACCGCCAGTCAGCGCTGAGTTCCAGCCCTCGGGAACCGTGTACGGAACCGCGGAGGGAGACGAGGTAGGCATGGCCCGCCGCCGACCTCTGCTCAGGGCTTTTCTATCGTCATCTGGGTGTCGAGAGCGATGTCGGACACCGATTGGGTTGTCCCATCAGGCCAGATGACGACCAGACTCTGCACGCTCTCGTTGGGTCCCAGGCCGAAAGTAAGGGGGAGCTCCGACTGCGACAGGTAGCTGCGGGTGGGCATTACCTGCCGACTCTGGGTGACGCCGCCGGATTGCAGCTCGACGCGGGCCCCGATCGCCTGCCAGTTGCTCCCCGAGCCCTGCAGCTTGAGCCTCAACCAGTGGTTGCCGAGTTGCTGATCGTTTCTCAAGAGCACTGGCGAGCGTCCGACCTGGGTCAGAAGGAGATCGAGGTCACCGTCGCCATCCACATCCGCCGTGGCGCTGCCCCGTCCGACCAGCGGCGTGCTCAAGTCGCCGACCGAGTCGTCGGGCACCGGTGTGAAGGTCCGCCGCTGATCGAGTCCGGCGTTCCAGAACAGTTGCGGTGCCTGCTCGTAGGTCTGGCTGGGGTCGACGGTGTTGATCTCACCCTCCAGATGACCGTTGGTCTGCAGCAGGTCGAGACGGCCGTCGAGGTCGTAATCCAGAAACAGGATTCCGAAGCTGAGCATGAGTCGACTCGGGGCGCCGACACCTTCGCCTATGGCCTCGTCGGCGTACAGCGAAGGATCGCCTTGTGAGATGTACAGGGAGGTCATTTCATTGGCGAAATTGCCGATCGCGAATCCCAGCTCTCCGTCGTTTCGGTAGAAGCCGGCATCTACCCCCATGGCGCCAGTGGCCTCACCGCTGCGGCCGTAGGCCAAACCCCAGAATGCGGCGCTCTCTTCGAAGGTCCCGTCGCCCAGGTTTCTCAGAAAGAAGTTCTGTACTGTGTCGTTGGCGATGAAGAGATCCATCCAACCATCCGCGTCCGCGTCGATGGGAAGAAGGCCGAGGCCCTTGCTGGCCGGCACTCCGGTGACTTCGTTGCGGACCTGCACACCGCTTTCAGCCGACACATCCGTGAAGGTGCCATCGCCTTCGTTGCGGTAGAGGTACGGAAAGGTGCCCTCGTAGTTGGTGGGCGGGCCGTAGGCACGGCCGACGCCTGTCAACTGGTAGTCGACGTCGAAGTCGATCTGGCGTGACCAACGGACGTAGTTGACGACGAACAGATCGAGGTCGCCGTCGTTGTCGTAGTCGAAGAAGGCCGCACTGGCGCTCCATTCTGTGGAGTTGCCTCCGACACCGGCTTCCGCCGTGACCTCGAGGAACCGGTCACCGACGTTCCGCAGAAGACGATTCTGGCCGACAGCCGTCAGGAACAGGTCGACGCGCCCGTCGGCATCGAAATCTCCGGCTGCGACGCCGGTACCGTAGATCGGAAAGTCGAGACCGGCCTCGACTGTCCTATCCAGAAAGTGGCCCGTGCCATCGTTGTAATAGAGCGCGGGGGTCGCAGACACCGCAGCCGCAGTCGAATGTGGCCAAGAGGTAGAGTTGACCAGCAGCAGATCCGCATCGTCATCGTTGTCGAGGTCGAGGAACGCCGCTCCACTACCCATGGTCTCCGGCAGGAGTTTCTCCCCGGTCGCTCCGTTGAAATGGACGAACTCGATGCCGGCCTCGGCGGTGATGTCCGTGAAGCTCACACTGGGAATCTGGGGTGGCTGCTCGATTGCCTCGGGGGCCCGGCGCTGGATCGTCGTCTCCGGCGGCGTCTCCGGCTGGCGCCGGGCCAGAAAGACCGCCAGACCCACCACTACACCTATTGCAAGGAGCGCCACCAGGGACCAGCGTAAGGC
>JARFQS010000229.1 GCA_029287645.1 Thermoanaerobaculia bacterium
GCCGAAGCCAGTGAGCACCAGAAGCACCGTCATCATCATGAGACCCGGACCACCCCAGTGAGCTCCGACCCTGGTCCGCAGAGATATGAGGCCGAAAAACAGAAAGGGTGCCATGGCGGCAGCCACCATCACCTTCCAAGCCGGGTCTCTGCGCTTCCAAGCCGGCCAGCAGCTCCCGACCAGCAGAACGGCGAGGATCGGTGATGCCAGAAGCAGGTTGGCGCCGATGAACTCGAGAAGGTACTTGGGACCGATTCCCTCCGGGGAATGACGTCCGCTGAGTTGAAAGACGATGTTGTCCCAATTGTGCTGAGAACCCCAGATCCAGACGGGCGCAGTCAACAGTGCGGAGAGTAGAGCAGCCCCCCAGGGAACCATCGTCTTCAGATCGCCTCGCGCCTTCGGGGACGAGAGGGCGACCGCCGCTGGCAAGAACGCAGCCACAATCGAGAACTTCGCCAGAAAGCCGATTCCGAGAGCCACACCCAGCCCCCACCAGGCGCGCCGATGTCCCTGTGCGACCGCGACCGCCGCCCAGATCGCACCCAGGTACGCGGTACCCATCACCACATCGGTGGAGGTGTAGGAAAAACCCAGGGCGAAGATCGGCTGGGCGTGCAGGAGGAGATAGACGAGCGCCGCTTCCCGAGCCGTGCCACCCAGACGTCGAACCAACGGAAGAAGGAAGAGGCCGGCGAGAAATCCGGCCAGGATCGCGGGCGAGCGGACCGCCAGAGCCGTTTCACCGAAAAGGAAACGGAAGGGGATCATCAGCCAGATGGCGAGGGGTGGCTGGTCGAAATAGCTCCAATCCAGATGTCGTGAACAGTCCCAATAGTAGGCCTCGTCTCCCGAGACAGGCGCCAGCGCCGCCCCAATCGCATGGACCAGGGCAAGACCGACGACAAGAAGAAGGTATCGGCTCTTCACTATGACGAGTGTCGGCCTTCAGGCTCAGTCTTTCGAACGGCCACTGCACTGCCGTCCAGGCTCTTCTTCAGAGCTCTCAATTCCCGCAGTGTCTCGAACACTGTCGAAACACTAACGGTCGTGCTACCACTCAGCCTTGGCCGGTGGGCAACACCCACCTGGCGCCATGAAAGGCCAGCACTTTGAGCTCTCGCGTAGAGCTCAGCGTCGATCAAAAAGCCGTCACTGGACAACTCGACCTGCTCGAAGAACGAGCGGCGAAAGAGCTTGAAAGCGCAGTTGACGTCCTTCACCTGGAGGCCAAGCATGCGGCTCTGCAGCCAGTTGTAGACGGCGGAGGTGAGATGTCGGATAGGCATGTCCTGCCTTCCGACACGGAATCCGGTCACCATGTCGACTTCAACCAAGTAGGGGTAGAGGTCGGCGATGTGCTCGAGATCGAACTGTGCGTCGGCATCAGTGTAAAAAATCGCCTCGTATCGACAAGCGGCAAACCCATCGATCAGGGCGCGGCTATAGCCCGAATTCTCCGATTGCGTCACGGCCCTGACTCGTGGATCTCGACTGTTCCATTCATTCAGGATGTCGGGAGTCGCGTCGGTGGAACCATCATCGACAATGACCAGTTCCCACTTCTCGCACAGGTGTTCGAGGGGCCCCACCGCCTCTGAAATCGAGGAGTCCAGAACTTCCTCCTCGTTGTAGGCGGGCATCAGGGCAGAGAGTTCTGGAATCTGCTTGCTCATGACACTGCGGCTATCAGGAATCCATGGATCGGATGCGCTCGACGAGACCGCTGGTGGAGCGGTCTGGCACGAGGGGGATGAGAACGACCGAGCCGCCCCAATCGGCGATCATTCTCCGGCCGACGACCTGGTCCTCGCGGTAGTCGCCACCCTTGACGAGAATGTCGGGTCGCACCTCTTCGAGCAGCTCTCTGGGGGTGTCCTCGTCGAAGACCACCACCGCATCAACGCTGTTCAGAGCGGCCAGGAGCGCTGCCCTTTCGTCGGCTGCGATCAGCGGACGATTACCTCCCTTGAGGCGTCGAACCGAATCGTCGCTGTTGATGGCTACGATCAGGACATCTCCCTGCTGCGCAGCCTCCCGCAGCAGATGCACATGGCCCACGTGGAGAAGATCGAAGCAGCCGTTGGTGAGTACGACCTGCTGATCCTGCATCCGCCACCAGGCCACCCGGTGAACGAGGTCCTCCCGCGAGAGAATCTTGTCCGCGCCACCGGGTGCAAATCGAGACGCCAGCTCTTTCGGTTCGACGACAGCCACGCCGCTCTTGCCAACGGCTATACCAGCCGCTTGATTCGCCACGTGGACCGCCTCACGGAGCCCGGCGCCTGCCGCAAGGCTGAGGGCCAAGGCGGCAATCACCGTATCTCCGGCCCCGCTGACGTCGAACACCTCCCTGACCGATGTCGGAACGAAGAAGGGCTCCGCCTCGCGAGAGAACACCGCCATCCCCTTCTCGCCCAAGGTCACGATCAGGGTCTCCACCTCTGCACTCGCCAGGACCGACTCGCTCACCTCGGCAAGGTCCGCCTCGAGGTCGTCCCTCAACCTGCGGCCGATCACCACCTCGAGCTCGTGGATGTTCGGCTTGAGGACGCTGGCCCCCTTATAGCGGGTGAGGTCGGAGGACTTCGGATCGACCAGAATGGGAACACCCCAATCGCGGCCCACGGCAATCAGTCCTTCGAGAATCGGCGGCGATAGAAAGCCCTTCGAGTAGTCACTGATGACAACCGCATCGGCCGGCTCGCTGGCCCTCAGCTTCTCGACCATGGCCGCACCCACACTTTCGGGGAGAGGCCGGGAGTCCTCCCAGTCCAGGCGGACCACCTGCTGATGTTGCGCCAGAATCCTCAGTTTCCGTGTCGTAGGTCGGTCGGCAACCCTGGCGACATTCGTCGCATCGATTCCCGCCAATTCGCACTCGGCCAGAAACCTGTCGCCGGCCCCATCGTCGCCCACGACGCCCATCAGCTCCACCTCTGAACCCAGTGCGGCCGCCACACTCGCAACGTTCGCAGCGCCCCCCAGACCCCGCGATTCGGCGCCCATCTTGACCACGGGAACAGGTGCCTCCGGGGAGGCCCGCTCCACGGATCCCAGGAAGTACTCGTCCAACATCACATCGCCGACAACGACGATCCGCAACTCCCGAAATCGTTCGAGGAGTCGAGCCACGCTGCCATGGGACAGGGTCACAGAATCAGTCACTCGCGTATCCCTTCACCGTCTCCCGAGCACAGTCTTCTCTCGAGCCACGCAGCCAGGGCATGGAGACAAAGCTCGTGGATTTCCTGAACCCTGGCAACCGTCCTCGAAGGGGCCGCGATCAATACGTCGACGCTCTCCTCCAGCCGCCCTCCCTCTCGACCGGTCAGACCGATCGAGCGGCATCCCATCTCACGCCCCTTCTCGGCAGCACGGACGACATTCGCAGAGTTTCCGCTCGTGCTGATAGCGACGAGAACATCACCCGGTCGGCCGAGAGCCTCCACCTGCCTCGTGAAGATCTGCTCGAAGCCGTGGTCGTTGCCGACCGCAGTCAATAGAGATGTGTCCACGGTCAGGGCGATCGCCGGCAACGGCCTCCTGTCCTGCTCGAACCGACCCACCAGCTCAGCCGCGAAGTGCTGGGCGTCCGCGGCGCTGCCTCCGTTGCCGAAAATCAGCAAACGATGGCCCGAGGCGAGGCTGTCTTCAGCCAGCTCCGCGGCTCTCTGGAGCTCCGGCAGGAGGCTCTTCCGAGCCTCTTTCAGAACCTGGGCATGCTCGTCGAATATCTCTTGTAACACGTATAGCTCCAGTCCGCGGGCGCTATCAGCCGGCTCGAGTTCGAGCCACGGTCCACGTCGCGGCTTCGATCAGATTCTCGAAGACTAACGTATCCTCATCGACACTGTCTCTGACCCGCATGCCCTTACCGGTACAGACCAGAGCAACCGTCGCGCCCGCGGCCCGCCCAGCCGCCTGGTCGCGCAGATCATCACCTATCACGATGGTCTCCTCGGCAGGGACACCGCTCAGCTCGATGGCTTGGAGAATCAGCCCGGGGCGTGGCTTGCGGCATTCACAACCCCCATCCGGCGCATGGGGACAGACAAAGATCCCCACCAGCTCGACACCTAGCGGTGCAAGCTCTTTGCTCAGCCAGTGATGGATCGCATCGACAGCCTGTCTCGAGGTGACGCCGCGGCCGATTCCGGACTGATTCGTAGCTACCGAGATCCGAATCCCATGTTCCGACCAGACTTCCAGCGCCTCGATCGCGCCCTGCTCCCACTCCCATTGCCGGGGGTCCGTCAACCAACCGCTCTCCAGCTCCCGATTCAAGACCCCATCTCTGTCCAGGATGACATGACGAATCGGCGCCCGAGCCTCTCGGTCAGGCGAGGCTCCGCTCATACCTCGCCTACATCCGTTCGCCAGAGGAGGTACTCTCGGATTCCCTCCTCCAGTGGCACGAATTCCCCGGAGTAGCCGCAGCCTTTCAGCTGGGTGAGGTCTGCTTCCGTATAACTCTGATAGTGGCCCTGCAGCGAATCCGGAAACGGGATGTACTCGATCTCTCCGTGACCTCGGGTGCGGATGACCTGGCTGGCGACTTCGTTGAAGGTCCTACTCCGGCCCGTGCCACAGTTGTAGATGCCCGACCTCTCCGCGTTGGAAGAGAACCAGAGTGCCACGCGTACGACGTCCTTGACGTAGATGAAGTCCCGTCGCTGCTCTCCGGCTTCGTAGCCCCGAGTCGGGCCGAACAGACGAACCTTGTCGCCTTGGGCCAGTTGGTCGTCCAGCTGCAACACGATGCTGGCCATGGGCCCCTTGTGCGCTTCTCTTGGACCGTAGACATTGAAATAGCGGAGCCCGACGATCTGGCTTCCCGCATCGGGTAAGAGACGCAGTACGAGAGAGTCGAAGAGCGCTTTCGAATAGCCGTAGACATTGAGCGGCCTCTCTGTACCCGGCTCCTCCCTGAAGGGACTCCCGGCTCCGTAGACGGCGGCCGACGAGGCGTAAATGAAGGGGATCTTCCTGCCGAGACAGAACTCCAAGAGCTCCTTGGAGTATTGGTAGTTGTTGCGTAGCATGTACCTGCCATCGGATTCGGTGGTCGACGAGCAGGCTCCCTGGTGGAACACCAACTCGATCTGATCCAGCCAGCCGGCCGAGCCGGTGAGGGAGTTCGCGAAGTCCCCCTTGTCCTGGTAGTCGGTGATCCGCGCGCCCACCAGATTGCGAAACTTCTCGGCCTCCGTCAGGTTGTCTACAACCAGAATGTCGGTCGCTCCGGACTCGTTGAGCTCATGGACAAGGTTGCTGCCGATAAAGCCCGCACCTCCAGTAACAACGATCACGCTAGCTCTCCTCTCGCATCGGGTCCATCCGCCATCCATCGGTCGCGCTGCCACTCGAGGTGTGATCGAATAGGCCACCAACGGGAGGGGCGAATCCGATGGAAGTCACAACCATGCGCGTGGTGGATCGATGGCTGGGTACCCCGGCCTGCGCCCTGTTGACTCTCGTCCGCCGTCTGACCGATCCGTTTCGCCGCGCTCCGCTGGACAAGCCTCGCCGAATTCTCATTGTCAAGCTGGCCGAGCAGGGAGCGACCGTGCTGGCCTACTCCTCCCTGCGCCGGGCCGTCGAAGCCGTGGGCCGCGAGAACGTCTTCGTCGCAGTCTTCGCAGAGAACCGCTTCATTCTCGATCTGCTTCACGTCATTCCACCCGAGAACGTCATCACCATCCGTACGACGGGCCTCGTCCGAGTCATTCTCGACGCCTTGAGCGCCATTCGGCGGTGCCATCGCGAAGGCATTGATTCGGCGGTCGATTTCGAGTTCTTCGCCCACGCCTCCGCGATCCTAGCCTACCTCAGCGGCGCCTCGCGCCGCGTCGGCTACCACTCCTTCGCTGGCGAGGGAGCCTACCGTGGCGATCTCTGCACTCACCGCCTGGTCTACAACGCACGTCTCCATGCGGTAGAGGTCTTCAGAGTCCTGGTCGAGGCCCTGTTTCTGCCACCCGAGAGGCTTCCCGTTCTGGACCTGGGTCCTCTCGAGGAGGAGCCGGCGCCCCCCTTCGAACCGACACCCGAAGAGCTGATCGAAGTCCAGAAGATCGCCAATCGCCTGCTGGATCGGTCGGATCAACCCCCTCTCATCCTGCTGAACGCCAATACGGGCGATTTGCTGCCTCTCAGACGCTGGCCGACCGAGAGATACGTCGAGCTCGCCCGCCGAATTCTGGATCGCTACCCTGAGGTGGCCATAGGCCTGACCGGATCGCCGGATGAGGCAGAGGGCGCCCAGAGTGTCGCCGATGCGATCGACTCGGATCGATGCGTGAGCTTCGGGGGTCACACGACCCTGCGTCAATTGCTGGTCCTCTACTGCCTCTCCGAGCTCATGGTCACGAACGACAGCGGCCCTGCTCACTACTCCAATCTGACGCCGATCGACGTGATCACCCTCTTCGGTCCCGAAACGCCAGCCTCGTTCGGATCCCGCTCGCCTCGAAGCCATCTCTTCTGGGCAGGGATCGAGTGCAGCCCGTGCGTCAATGCGTTCAATGACCGCTGGTCCCCCTGCACAGACAACGTCTGCATGCAGCACATCGGCGTGGACCAGGTCTTCGAGAAGGTATGCGAGGTCTATGAAGCCAGGCGAGCTTCAACGACCGGGCAGGGCTAAGCGATCGCCCAATCGCTCGAGCGCCTGCAGGTCCTCCGCACTGTAGAGCGACGAAAAACGGAGGTAACCGTCGGGTGGTCGCTCCCAGGCAACGACCGCCAGATCGAATCGATCCAGTAGCTCATCCGCCGCCGCCTGCGCGTTCGGAGTCTCAACTCCACCCACGGCCGGCGGGGCCTTACAGAGGAGGTACATTCCACCCGGCGTCGGATACGGCTCGAACCCGACGTCCACCAGCACCTCCCTCAGACGATCCAACCGTTCTTGGAAGTACTGTCGAATCTCAGCAATGTGCTCCACGCTCTGGAGGGACCGCGTCGTGGCTCGCATCTGAAGCGAGCTCTGCGGCGACCAGGCAAAGTCCGTGTAGTGACGAATCTCCTCGATCAGCGGCCCTGATCCTGTCTCTTATACACATCTCCGAG
>JARFQS010000235.1 GCA_029287645.1 Thermoanaerobaculia bacterium
GGTGTCGGCTAGCCGGGAATCAGGTATTGTGTGGCCTCTGACTTCTAGGAGGAGATTGGCCATGCGTCTTCCAGACAGACTGCTGCACCGGCTGGTTCTGCTACTCGTTCTATTCTTGGGTATCGGGTCGATGCCGGCCACCCTGGTAGGTGAAGACGAAGAGCCGGATCCCGACAAGCCGCCGGTCGAGATTGAAGAGAGATCTTCGAGCAGCCAGGGACGGGTGACGATTGGCGGAATGCCGGTCGAGTACACGGTCACGGTCGGGGACATCATTCTGCGCGACGACGAGGGCGAGCCCAAGGCCAAGATGACCTTCGTCTCCTACCTGCGCGACGGCGTGGAGGATCGACGCCAGCGCCCTGTGACTTTCGCCTTCAACGGCGGGCCAGGATCGGCCTCGGTCTGGGTCCACCTGGGCGCCTTCGGGCCGAAGAAGGCGTTGCTCGATGACGAGGGGATGCCACTCGGTCCACCGCCGGGCGAGCTCGTCGATAACGAGCACTCCGTCCTGGATGTCACCGATCTGGTCTTCATCGATCCCGTCGAGACGGGTTGGAGCCGTCCGGTCCCCGGCGAGGAAGGAGAGCAGTTCACCGGATTCACCAAGGATGTGGAATCGGTCGGCGAGTTCATTCGCCTCTGGCTGGCCCGCAACGATCGGTGGGCGTCACCGAAGTTCATCGCCGGCGAGAGTTACGGCACGACACGGTCGGCGGGCCTGGCCGAGTACCTGCAGGACACACACGGCATGTTCCTGAACGGGATCTGCCTGATCTCCTCCGTGATCAACTGGGGCACCAAGGTCTTCAACATCGGCAACGATCTGCCGTACGCGTTGATTCTTCCCACCTACACGGCGACCGCCTGGCAGCACGGAAAGCTGCCGGAGCGTCTGGCCGGTGACCTCGAGGACGCCCTGGCCAGGTCGGAAGCCTTCGCTCTCGGGGACTACAGCTCGGCTCTGATGCTGGGCGATCAGCTCCAGGGAGAGGAGCGTCGCAGGATCCGGTCACAGCTGGCCGAGCTCTCTGGATTGTCGGAGGACTACCTCGAGCGGGCCGATCTGCGTGTCGATATCTACCACTTCGCCAAGGAGTTGCTGAGGGAGAAAGGGCTGACCGTCGGGCGCCTCGACAGCCGCTATACCGGCCGCGACCGCACCGACCTGGGCGAGCACTTCGAGTACGACCCCTCGAGTGCGGTGGTCACCGGCTGGTACGTCTCGCTGCTCAAAGATTATCTGCGGCACGAGCTCGGCTATGAGAACGACATGGTGTTCCGGCATTCGGCCGGCCGTCAGGTGCGGCCATGGAACTATCACGAGGACGAGTCGCGGCAGAGCTACGGTAGCAACGCCTACGCCAACTACGCCGAGCACCTCCGTGCTGCGATGCACAAGAATCCATATCTGAAGGTGCTGATCATGAGTGGCTATTACGATCTCGCCACGCCCTACTTCGCGACCGACTACACCGTCGATCACATGCAGCTCGATCCGGAGCTGCGCGACAACATTCATGTCGCTTACTACAAGGCCGGACACATGATGTATGTGCGGACGGAGGACCTCATCAAGTTCCGCCGAGACTATCTGGACTTCATGAGTGACGCTCTGACCACCGCCGATTGAGGCTCGAAGAGAGGCACGCTCATGGGATTCGGCGTCACACGCGGCCAGCCCGGCCTGGACAGCGATCCGACGAAGAGGATCGTCAAGGCCGTCACCACCGAAACCGTGGTGGCGCTGGTGTTGGTGCTCGTGCTGTTCGCCCTCTTCGCCTGGAAGATGGGCCTGGCCTTCATGTTCAAGACCATGATGGCGACCGCCCATGACCTGATTCTGAATACGGTCCTGTTCCTGATGGCGGTCATCATCCTGGCCGGTGCCTTCACCTCCTTCATCTCGGAGTTCGGAATCGTCGGTATCGCCAATCGGGTGCTGTCTCCTCTGATGAGGCCGCTGTTCGGTCTTCCAGGTGCGACCTCGATCGGAGTGGTCGCGACCTACCTGTCGGACAACCCGGCGATCATGCCGCTCGCCTCGGACAAGGGTTTTCTGAAGTACTACAAGAAGTGGCAGGCGACGACCCTGGTCAATCTCGGCACTGTCTTCGGAATGGGCCTCATCGTCACCACCTTCATGCTGGCGCAGTCCTCTGCCGATCTCCCGCTGGGCAGAGCGGTGCTGCTCGGCAACGTGGGGGCGATACTCGGTGGCATTCTGAGCGTTCGGCTCATGGGCCACTTTGGCAAGAAGAAGTACGGCAGAGACGAGGTTGTGCTCACAGAGGAAGAGGAAGGGTACGACATTCTCCATTTCCGGGAGGTGAGGCAGGGCAACGTGGCCCAGCGGGCACTCCAGTCGCTGCTGGATGGGGGTGCCCACGGAGTGCAGACGGGCCTCGACATCATGCCCGGCATCGTCATCATCTGCACCCTGGTGATGATGTTGGCCTATGGAGCCAACGACGGCGTCTATACAGGTGCCGCCTACGAGGGGGTGGCTTTCTTCCCCTGGCTCGGCGACAAGCTCTCGTTCCTCATCGAACCCCTGTTCGGATTCTCGAATCCGGAAGCGATCGCCTATCCGGTGACTTCGTTGGGCTCGGTAGGCGCCGCTGTGGCG
>JARFQS010000293.1 GCA_029287645.1 Thermoanaerobaculia bacterium
ACACCGTAGTACTGCTCACCGAGCGGTGTCACGGTCAGGCCCTCGATCGCGTCTCCTGGTCCTCCGTAGTACCAATCGAAGGCGTAGACGGAGATGTCGACCGCCGTACTCAGCATGTCGCTTCCGGTCAGGCCCACCTGCTCAGCGCAGATGTAGTGCACTGTATTTCCGGTGTTCATCGCATGCTCGGTGAAGAAGAATGCGGTTGCAGAACCGGTCCCCAGATTCTCTGCCCACGTGACTTGCCGGCCGTCGCTGATCGAGCCGCTGAAGGACAGGTCGAAATTGTAGACCGCGTAGTCGAAGGTGCCATCCTGGTCGATGTCCAGGTCGACCTCGTGAATGACCGGCACCAGATGCTCTTGTCGCTCCCAGGTGTTGATGGCGAACGCCCAGATGAAGGACTCCTCTGCCGAGCAGAAATTGGCCGGCACTGGGAAGGTATTGACGCCGACCGCCCGTAGATCCGGCATCGGCATCTGGTCGCCATTGCCGCCTTCGGGTTGATCCGGACTCACCGCCAACAGGGAGTAGGCGTCGTTCTGCGCCATCCCGACGCCGTTGTTCGTCAGGCTGATCTCGTCGCTACCATCCTGCAGGTTCAGCACCCGACGACCCACCACATTGGCGGCCTTGCGAGGCAAGACGTGCCAGGGCAGATGAATGGAGGCACCGTTGGCCTCCAGGTAGAGATAGCCGTCGTACTCGTTCAGGGTCAAGCCGGCCGGATCCCCACCCACTGAACCCGAGTTCATGTAGTTACCAGGCAGCATCTCGCCCTTGATCTTGAGCTTGACGCTGAAGGTCGCGTCGCTTCCAGGCCGCACTTTGACCATCTTTGGTGCGTGCACGGAAACGGCTCCGGTCGCCGCGTCATCGTCGTAGCGGAACGTGGGCGTGACCTTGAAATTGAGGGTCCGATCTCCGTAGTTGCGCACCCGTACCGTCTTGTGCAAGTTGACGGTTTCGTCTTCGACGTCGATGAAGCCGAAGCTCAGGCTGCCCTGGAGCAAATCGTCGTCCCAGGCCGCAGCGGGCGTGAAGACTGCCTGATCCACCCTCACTTCGCCGCCGCCGATCCGACTGACAGGAGCGAGAACTCCTGAGAGGGCTTCTCCGAAGGTATCGTCGAAGACCTCCGTCTCACCCGTGTTCATCAGCCGCGCCTTCACCTCGGCGGGGATCAGGTTCGGCTCCGCCTGCAGCAGCAGCGCTGCGGAGCCAGCGACCATCGGCGATGCGCCGGAGGTGCCACCAAACGGCGAGGTACCCGTGCCTGTTCCCACGACGGCCGAGACCGACGCGCCCGGTGCCCCGATCTCGGGCTTGAGCAGCGTCGTGCTCTCGTGCTGCGGGCCACGGGACGAGCTCGATCTCATTCGCGCCCCCAGCTCGATGCCGCTCGCCGGGTCGAAGCGCACGACGGTATCCGGCAGCCCCGACTTCAGGCTGCTGGAATCCGCCTGGTAGATCATGTAGCCGGGAATGGTAAACGGTCCACCCCCTCCGAGAGCTCCATCGAAGGGATCTCCAGGGGCCACCAGGCCGATGATGCCGGCCAGGCCGCCTCCGCGCTGGATATTGAAGATCTTGATGCTGAAGTTGCAGGCTCCACGGTCCACCAGGACGATCTTCCCCGCCAGCGAGCCCGGTGGAAATGGTGCATCCGCGTCTGCGGTAGAGTTGGGATCAGTGCCTAGAGAACAGCCGAGGAGTTCGCCGCCTGCTCCGTCCCCGTACTGCAGCGGTGCTTCGAGCGGTACCGTAAGAGGCGCCGACCAACTCTGGAATACCGCCGGGTAGAAATCGGCGATGGATTCCGGCGCCGTGACCTCCATCAGCGGCAGGAAGTTGGCGCTGGGGACTTCCGTCTGCGCGACCGCCAGGGCGGTGGGCGCCGACGAAGGAGTGCCGGTCACATAGGGCCTATCGCCACCGTTGCCGGCCGACGACACCGTCAACACACCGAACTCCGTAGCATTGTCGACTGCGAACGAGAGGTCGTCGTCAAAAGGCTGTCCGTAGTCGGAACCCAGAGACATGTTGATGACATCCACAGCGTCGGACGGGTCGCCGTCGCCATCCGGATCGACTGCGAATTCCATACCCTGAATCAAGGCGACTCCAGAGCATGCCGTGCTGACTGCAGAGCAGACTTTCACGGCATACAGGTCGGCACCCGGAGCGACGCCGCCAAGACCTCCTGCGATGTCGGCAACATGAGTTCCGTGGCCCTCGAAATCGATGGGATCCTCATCGGGGTCCAGAGAACCGAAGGGCCACAACTCGCCCACGAAGTCGTAACCCTCGACGACCTTGTCCGTGGGAAAGAGGCCGTCCCGGGAAGCCGGGTCGGCGTAGGCTGCGTTGTAGTCTGCAACCGTGCCCGGGCCGCCGAGATTGGCATGCGTGTAGTCGATACCGCTATCCAAGATCGCGACGCGCACCCCGGTACCGTCGAAGCCGGCCGCCTGAACAGCCGAGGCACCTATATACGGAACCGTCTCGGAGAGATCCATCTCGTAGCGACCCTCCGGGGTGATGCGTGCCACTGCGGGGTCGGCCGCAATCGCCTGCAGCGCAGCGGCGTCGACCTCGACGAAGATCGCGTTCATCACCAGTTGGGTCTGGCCGAGAACGCGAGCGCTCGGATCGAGGCTGTAGATTCTCTGCTCGAGATCGAACTGTTCGACTTCGAGTTGCCGCTTGGCCCGCCGCGCGTTGCGCCCGCGGACCTTCTGCTCCGCCACCGACGGAGCCTTGAGTCGGATCACGTAGCGTCCCTCGATACTCCTGGTCACCGGAGGACCGGCCTTCGCATCCTGCGACTGCAGTGGTGTCGGGAGCTTCAAGGCCTCGACTGACTGCGGTAGCTCACGATCGACGAATCTCTCGCTGCCCAGCGTCGTTTGGGGCACGAGCCAGGAACCCACGGCAAGAGCTGTCAGAAGAAGAAAAACGCGTCTCATCTGCTCTACCTCCCATTCTGTTGAAGTTTGCCAGAAGGGACTGCCGCTGAGCAGCGCGCGCCTGAGAGCTCGCCGATCTCCGCCAGATCGGGCACGGCGAGGGGTCTCTTCAAACAATAGAGCACTGCGCCGCCGAATCGCAGTCCCAATACACCGCTGTCGAGAACCGGGTCGTGAACCACAAACCTCAAACTGCGAGACGCTACCAGGGTCTTAGAGCGTACCAGATCTAGACGGAAGTACAACCCAGGAAGAAGCCCGGACCGAGGGGAATCTCCGAGCCCCTCCAGGTTGGCGATAGATGCCTATGAGCACAGGATCGATGGTCGATGAGCAGAGCGATTGGAGGCGACGGTCGGAATCGATCCGACGAACGAGGGTGACGCTGTCCCCAAACGCTGGACCAGAGGCTGCGAGGAATCCTCGGATCAGGTGGCCCTGCGAAACCGATAGGTCGGCAGCGCCAGAGCGGCGGCGATGAAGATCGTGACGGCTGACAACAGGAATACCGAGCCTTCCAGAACTCCATACAAGAGCCCACCGAGGATCAGGCCCAGAATGCTGGCGGCGGCACCCAGGCTACCGGC
>JARFQS010000350.1 GCA_029287645.1 Thermoanaerobaculia bacterium
GGCCAAGGTAGTCCTGGGCCATGATCCCAGCCATGAGCTGACGGGTGAAGTGATCCGAAAAGTAGCTGGCGACCGATCCGTCGACCATCTCGGAGAACTGGCGAAACTCCAGTCCGAGATCCTCGATCGCGTAGTCGTAGGCTTCCTTGACGATCGCCTGGAACGTCTTGTCCGGCCGGGCCTTGGCAAACTTGCTCACCCCTCCGGAAACAGCGTATACGGGCCGCATAGATGCCCTCGCTCTCTGGAAAATGTTGAAACGAATGGGACCGGGCTGCGGGCTCAAACGTCTGGGCCGAGGCTGCCCAATCAACCGTCTTTACCTGCCTTCACAGTATCACGCGGCAGCGAGTCTGGCGACGCCAAAATGAGTACCTCCGATCGCCATCCCCGACGGGTTACAATGGCCCTCGAACGCGATGAATCGAGGAGATCTATGAGCCATACCTACGAAGAACTGCACGCGATGACTGTCGCCGAGCTCCGCGAGGTCGCCAAGGAACTGGACAGCGAGGAGCTGCGCGGCTACTCCAGCATGCACAAAGAGGATCTGCTGAAGGCCCTATGCACGACGCTGGGAATCGAGGCTCATGTCACACACCATGTTGTGGGCCTGGACAAAGCCAAGGTCAAGGCGGAGATTCGCGACCTGAAGCAGCTCCGACAGGCCGCCCTCGAGAGCGGAGATCACAAGGAGCTCAAGAAGATCCGAAGGAAGATCCACCGATTGAAGCGGAAGATCAGGCGAGCGACCGTCTAGAGCCGTCCTGCGCCCACTCCCTTTCGGAACGCCATCACAGCTTCTGACCTGGCCGCAGGTAGCCGTCCGAAGTCGTGGACAATTGTCAGATGATCGAGAGTGGGCCCCGGGAAAGTGGCCCCAAGGATCTTCTAGCCATGCATGGACATCAGGCCGGGCCCGTTGATCTCGCGGTCGAGCCACTCCTCCACCGCTTCTCTGACCAACTCGGAGAGCCCCGTATCCACCTCGCCAGAAGAGCGCCGCTGGAAGCTCGCAACTTTCAGAGCTGCCACCATATCTGGCGACATATTCACCGTCACCTTGACTTTCCTGCGTTCGGCTGAGGGGTGCTGGATCATGCTCTGGCTCCTTTAGCGACGTTCCCTATTCTGCGCACTCGAGCCGAGATGTCAAATAGACATATCCGTATCGTTTCGTGTGCCTGCCGACGACCGGCTCTCCGGGCCTCGCAACCCGACAAGCCACCCTCCTGTGGCAAGGAGAATCGCTCCCAGAAGGAATCCCGCCGCTGACGGACCCCTGAAAGGGAACTGGAACCACACTCCGACCGCCGCGAGCAGCGCAATGCCTCCCCCGACCAGCAACCCGTGCCAGCCCTTGATCGGTCGAAGCTGCACACCCAAGATCGCTGTCAATGCGCCGGTCAGGATCGAGTAGGTCGCGAGAAGAGCTATCAGCGTCACTGGCGTCATCGATGGCCAGATCAGACAACACACTCCCGTCACCAGGGAAACCAATCCGAGGACGAATGGAACCAGTCCCCTACCTAGAGTTTGGGCCTCGAAAGCGAAGGCCACGAACAGCAGACCCGCACCGATCTGAAGGACGCCGATCGAAATCGGCAACGAGACAATTCTGACCCAGGGGGCCATCAGCGCCAAGCAGCCGCCGATGGCGAATCGAGCTCCGAGGCTCGTCAGGTGGCGGTCCACAATGTCATCAGCCGCTGGCTGCAGCTCGATCAGGGAACCAGGGGAATCTCGGAAGCCAACTCGAAATCGATGACAGCGTCCAGCTTGCTCTCCAGTTGGAAGAAGCGGGCCACCTTGTTCGGGGGCAGGATCTTCTGGAACCTCTTCAAGTACTTGCGAGTGACGTCGAGCTCTGCCTGCCGGATCGACATGAATTCCTGGATCATGTCCTGGGCGAGCTCATCGGTCATCGTGTCGAAGCTCTCGGAGTAGTCGGTGATCAAGGTGACCGACCGATCATCGACTTTCCCCATGGCCTCACGATACTCGTGATAGAGCGGCCAGAACGAGCTGCTCTCGTCCGAGCTCAACTCCATTGCCGCCGTTACGATCGCCTGGCGCTGGGTCTGGATGATGGAACGAGTCAGCTCGATCTCATCATTGATCTCCTGCGCCGGCAAGACAGTCGCCACCAGGGTCATCGCCCAACAGAAAACCCACACAGCTTTGCTCACTTTGATCTCCCCCCTGTACCGAGTCCTCGTGTGAAAGCTCTACGCTCGTCGCGGCGGATCATCTTGCCACATCCTTCCAGGTCGCGCCATCCTCCGATCTGACGCTGCTGCCTGTCGAGGCGCGCGCGCGAGCCCATCGGTCACTGTGGAAAAGCGAATAGCGCCCTGAGACGAGGGACCCTATGATCTGGGCGAGGTGATCAAGACTTCGGCACCACCCGACGAGGGATTTCATCCTCTGATCGAAGGCACTGCGGCGGCCTTGTTCGTCTTCAATGCCGACATGGTCCTCTACATCAACCCTGCCTGTCGTCAGCTCACCGGCAAGACAGCCAAAGAGATACTCGGAGCACCCTTCAGCGAGCTGCTTCATCCGCGGTCTCGGCGAGCCATTCAGAACAAGCTCCAGAACGGCGCCGCGGCCCATCATCAGGCGGAGCTCCTGCAATCGACCGGCGAGACGGTCTGGGTAGATCTCCAGCTTCAACCCGTGTTCTTCCGCGGCGGCATGGCGATGTTGGCCACTGCCTTCGATATCAGCGGATTCAAGAAGGCTGACAGCGACCGGAGGGATCGAGAAGTCCAGCTGAAGCTCGTGCAGCGAGCGGGGCGCACCGCGAGCTGGGAGTGGAGAGTCAAAGAGGATGTGCTGTTGATCTCCGGTCTGCCGAAAGAGATCCTCGACCCAGCGTCACCCATTCTCGCCACCTCCAGTCGAGCCCTCTTCGAATCCGTGCATCCGGAGGATCTCGTTCCTCTCAAGCAACAGGTTCGAAACTCACTCACCCACGGTGAGCCCCTGTTTGTCGAGATTCGAATGCGAGATCCGGAAGGGGGTCTCCGTTGGGTCGTCCTCCGCGGGCAACCGATCACCAGCGCCTCTGCACAGGGTACGGATCTGGTCGGGGTCGCGACGGACATCTCTGACCGGCGGCGAGCCGAAGAAGCACTCCATCTCGAACAGGAAGAGACCCTGGCCGTCCTCGCAACGATCGCCGACGGTGTCATCCGAACCGATGTCGAAGCCACGGTCGAAGAGATCTCGTCCGCCGCCCAAAACCTCCTCGGTACGACACAGGAGGATGCGCTGGGCCAACCCCTCTCCGAGCTGCTTCAGCTCCTCGACCAGACGACCCTCGAACCGATCTCCGATCCAGTCACCGCTGCTGAGAACAATTTACAGGTCGACGGCCGCCCACGTGACTTCCTCTTGCTGCATCCAGAAGGCAAGGAGATTCCGGTGCGCCTCCATGGAGCAGTCCTGCACGACGCAGACGGCAACCCGACCGGAAGGGTCTTCGTGCTGAAGGACCTTCTGGCGCTCGAGACCGCCGACCGAACAGTGGTCTACCTCGTGACCCATGACCACTTGACGGACCTGGCCAACCGGACCGACTTCGAACGGCAGCTGACCCAGCTCCTGACGAACTCCACCGAAGCCGATCGTCAGCATACCCTGCTCTACCTCGATCTGGACGACTTCAAGCTCTTCAACGACACCTTCGGGCATCCGGCTGGCGACAAGATGCTGAAGCAGTTCGCCTCGTTCCTGAAGACCCGCTTTCGCGAGACGGACACTCTCGGCAGAATCGGTGGAGACAAGTTCGGAGTCCTCCTCAGCGACTGCCCGGGGCTCGAGGCCCGTGACATCCTCGAGAAGCTCTTCAAGGATCTCGCCAATTTTCGACTCGCCTGGAACAAGACCTCGGTCCCGGCCAGCGTCAGTGTCGGCGTGATTGCGCTCGATACCGACAGCCCCGAGGTACCCGAGATCCTGAGCGCAGCCGAGTCGGCCTGCTACCTGGCGAAACAGGCCGGAGGGAACCGGTACCACGAGTTCGAGGCAGCCGAGATCGGCGCCGGCGAACGGCAGACCCAACTGCAGACCCTGCAGAATGTCCAGGAGGCCCTCAGAGTCGACGGTTTCGAGCTCTTCGGTCAACTCATTCAGCCCATTCTGGCCGTCGACTCGGCGCCTTGGATGTACGAGGTCCTGCTCCGGATGGAGGATGGCAACGGAGGTCTGATTCTCCCCGGGGAGTTCATCCCCCTGGCCGAACGACATCGGTTGGCCTCCGCAATCGATCAGTGGGTCGTGCGCGAGACGCTGACCGCGATCAGCGATCGCATCCGGGACTTCGGCGAGGAGGACACGCTCATTGCTGTGAACCTCTCGGGCCAGTCGGTCAGTGATGAGCGATTCCTCGAGTTCGTCCTCCAGGAGTTGAACTACCGCGCCACCCCGACCGAGAGGCTCTGCTTCGAGATCACCGAGACCGCCACGGTTTCGAATTTCGATCGGGCCCAGCGCTTCATTTCCGTGCTCAAGGGAAGGGGTTGCCGCTTCGTACTCGACGATTTCGGGAGCGGCTTGAGCTCGTTCTCCTACCTACGCAATTTTCCGGTCGATTTCATCAAGATCGACGGTCAGTTCGTTCGAGGCATCGCCAAGGATCCGATCCAAAGAGCTCTCGTCGAATCGATCAACCACGTCGGTCACGTGATGCAGATGAAGACGATTGCCGAATGGGTCGAAGACGACGAGATCCTCGCCCTCACCCGCCTCATGAACGTCGACTACGTGCAGGGCTTCGGTATCGCGCATCCGCAGCCCCTCGCCAACATCCTGGAGTCGAGTAGGGTCCACTCTCACGAGGGTTGATCCCTCACAGGCCCTGGACCTGCCCGTCCCCTTCTTCCCATCTCGATCCACGACCACCACGGTCGAACACCCCTTTCGAGCGTCACGACATCCTGGTGAAACTGGGATACCATCGCCCGGCCGAGATCTGTCGTCTCGGATCCGAGGAGGACCACAACATGTTTCGCCACTCTCTCGAAC
>JARFQS010000366.1 GCA_029287645.1 Thermoanaerobaculia bacterium
TGGGGATGTCGCGCATTCTGGCCGTAGTAGGGCCCACGGCGGTAGGCAAGTCCGAGATCGGACTGGGTTTGGCCGAGTGGCTGAATGGCGAGATCGTCAGCGCCGATTCCCTCCAGGCATATCGTGGGTTCGATATCGGCACGGCGAAGCCGACGCTGGAGGAAAGGGCGCTCGTCCCGCACCACCTGATCGATATCCTGGATCCCCAGGAGGATTTCTCGGCAGGAGAGTTCGCTCGACGGGCTGGTGCCGCGATGTCGGAGATCGCTAGCCGGAATCGACTGCCCATCGTCGTGGGCGGAAGCGGGTTCTACCTACGCGCCCTCTTCGACGGCTTGAGCGAGATACCGTCCGTTCGGCCGGGCGTTCGGGACGACCTCCGCCGACGGCTCGATGAAGAGGGCCTGGAGGAGCTCCGAAGTGAGCTGCGGAGCCTGGATCCGATTACGGAATCTCGATTGGAGCCGGGAGATACGCAAAGAGTGCTCAGGGCCCTGGAAGTCGTCGTGTCGACGGGCAGGGCACTGTCCGCCTGGCACTCGGACGAGGCAGTGGCTCGTCCCGGCCACGATGCCGTCCGGATCGGATTGACCCTGGAGAGGAGCCTCTTGTACGATCGCATCGCGCACCGGGTCCATCGCATGATCGAAGCCGGGTGGGTGGGGGAGGTGGAACAGCTGCTGACTCGGGGGGTAACCCCTGGCGATCCGGCATTCCAGGCGATCGGGTACCGGGAGTTGGCCGCGCATCTCGCCGGTGAAGTCTCGCTGGACGAGGCGATGGAGACGACGATTCGAGCAACGCGCCGTTTCGCCAAGCGGCAATTGACCTGGTACCGCAAGGAAAGGGACATCGACTGGTTCTCGGCGGAGGATCTCGACACCGCCGGCCAGGAGATCAGGAGCTTTCTCGAGCGCCAGGATTTGGGAGTAGGTGATGGCCAAGTCGACAATCAACATTCAGGACGGATTCCTGTTTCAGGCACTCAAGGCAAATCAGCCGGTATCGATTCAACTGATGACCGGTGATCGTCTCATCGGTCAGCTGAAGCGCTTTGACAGGTTCGCTCTGGTCGTGGAAGCCGACGAGAAGGAGATCCTCGTCTACAAACATGGGGTTGTCTCCGTTGCAGCAGACAGCAGTGAGGAGTAGTGGCCTCAGCAGCAGGACGGTACCTTGGCGACTCTTGGGACTGACCGTCCTGATAGCGGCAATCACCGGCTGCGCCGGCGTGGACGAGCCGGAGACCGCTCCGCGACTGTCGGTCGAGGACCAGAGGTTCGTGGTGCCTCCGAGCACTGGGTATCCACGCACCCTTCGACCGGGTGAGGCGGATCGAGTCGATTCGGCCTTCCAGAGCCTGATTCGCGAGGGCGAGAGGGAGAAGGCGATCTCGCTGAGCGAGCAGCTGCTGAGTCGAAACCCGGACTTCCATCCAGCCATCGTCCTCGCGGCCCAGGTTGCATTCTTGGACGGTGACACGAACCGTGCTCAGGAGCTACTGGTCCCGTCACCCGCGGAGTTGTCCGAATACACGGGTTGGCAGTTGCTGCTGGGGCGGAGTGCAGAGAAGCAGAACGATCTGGTGGCGGCCTTCGCTGCGTATGACAACGTTGCCAACCTGAATTCGGCTGCAAGGGGAAAGACGGAGGAGCTCAGACCCCGGGTAGCACAAATCCTGGCGCAGCGGATCGAAGACGACCTGCAGAAAGGGCGTTCCGAGGATGCGAGTGCCGAGCTGGCTCGCATGGAGGGGTGGTTGCCCGAGGACACCCTCACATTGGAGTCAGCTGCGGCTGTGGCCCGAGCACTCGACGACTCGGAAGCCGAGTTGAGGGCGGTAACACGACTCTCGGGGAGGGATCCTACAGATCGGTCCCTAGCCGAACGGCGGGCGACATTGGAGCTCGAAGTTGGCGACGCTGGAGCCGGATTGCGCCTCTTTCAGGAGCTGGCTGCGAAGTATCCAGGGGACGTCGCACTGCAGGACGAGTTGGCCAGGGCTCGCTTCCTATGGCGGCTTCAGCTACTGCCGATCGAGGCGCAAGACCTCGTCAACAGCACCGAGCTGAGCCGAGGTGACTTCGCGGCGATGATCTTCTGGTTGTTCCCCGAGGTGAGATACGGTCAAAGTCGACAGGTGAGGATCGCAAACGATGTCCTTGATCAGCCGTATCGGGAGGAGATCGTTCGGGTCGTCAATCTGGGGATCATGGATGTCGATGAGCGATTGCATCAGTTCTCTCCTACCAGACCCGTAACCCGGACCGAGTCTCTGACGTCGATGACGCGGCTGTTGCTTCGAAGGCAGCCACCGCTGGCCTGCGTCGGGGGTTTGCGTACCCATGACTCCCTGGACACAGAAACGGTCTGCGGGGTCGTGACCAGCTGCGGTCTGATCGCCTCCGCCGCGGATTGCCGACCGTCGGCGAATGTCTCCGGGTCGGAGGCAGTCGAGCTGAGTAGGCTGACATTGAACCTGCTCGGCATTCCCCAGTAGCAGCCGCAGATGCCGTTCAGGGGTGGCGGTGGGCAGGTAGAGTAGCTTCCGCCTCCTGACGATCTGATACGATTTTTCGAAAGGCACGATGGCCTCTTTCGTTCATCTTCATCTCCACAGCCAATACAGTCTTCTGGACGGTGCGAACCGACTAGACGATCTCCTGCAAGCCGCGGTCGAGAAGGAGATGCCTGCCGTCGCGCTCACCGATCACGGCAATATGTTCGGTGCGATCGACTTCTACCAGAAGGCGAATCGTGCTGGAGTGAAACCGATCCTGGGGATAGAGGCGTACGTTGCCCTGGGTGATCGAAGGGACCGGCAGCCGAGCCGAAGCCGCAGCAATCATCTGGTCCTGTTGGCCAGGAACGAGCAGGGGTACCGCAATCTCATCAAACTCACGTCGCGCTCCTACCTGGAGGGCTTCTACTACAAGCCACGGGTCGACAAGGCTCTGCTCGCCGAGTTCAGCGAAGGGCTGATCTGTCTCTCCGCGTGTCTGAAGGGAGAGATCAACGAGAGGATCCTGGAGAACCGTGAGGCCGACGCGGAGTCGGTTGCGAAGGAGTTTCTGGACATCTTCGGCGAAGGCAATGTCTACCTCGAGCTCCAGGACCATGGCATCCCCGAGCAGGCGCAGGCCAATGAGGTCCTGCGGAAGATCTCCCGCAAGCACGGGATTCCACTGGTGGCAACCAACGATTGTCATTATCTGAAGCAGTCGGATTCGTTCGCCCACGACGTGCTCCTGTGTATTGGAACGCAGCGGAATCTGAGCGACGAGGGCCGACTGAAATACGCTTCCGATCAGTTCTACCTGAAGACCGGCGAGGAGATGGCCAAGCTCTTCCCAAAGGACCCGGCAGCCGTCGAGAACACCCTGGCCATCGCAGAGCGCTGCAATGTGGAGTTGCCTTCGGGTGAGTTCCACCTACCGGAATTCCCCCTTCCAGCTGGCTACGATCTCGATTCCTATTTCAAGAAGGTGGTGCAGGAGGGGCTGGAGCAAAGATTGGCGGAGCTCCGGAGTCAGGGTTCTCCGACATTGAAGGAGTTCTCGGAGAGTCTCTACCACGAGCGACTGGCGACAGAGACCGAGATCATCCTGAAGATGGGATTCTCGGGCTACTTTCTGATCGTCTGGGACTTCATTCGGCACGCCAGGGAGCAGAGGATTCCCGTGGGTCCCGGTCGCGGCTCGGCGGCTGGATC
>JARFQS010000407.1 GCA_029287645.1 Thermoanaerobaculia bacterium
ATACGGAGCCAGGAGCATTCGTGCTGTACGTCGTACGAGCGCTCCCGCAAGAGACGGAGTAGGAGCTGAGTGCGCTCATCGCTCGCTTCTGGGAGTCGTCATCGGTCGAGGCGGTCTCACGGCTGATGCCGGTCTTGCGAGGCGGCTGCAGACCGGCCATTGGCGTGGTGGAAGCGGCGTAGGAAGAACTTCTCCCTGCGGTACTCGATTTCCGCCAGGGCACCCCTCTTCACCAGGCGCTCGACCAGGCTCCAGTCGTCGCCGCTCTCCGCGAGCAGAACCCGAACCGCCTCTTCGCGCATGGGGTGAACGGAAGTGATGCTGAGGAGGTCCGCCTCGGCGTCGCCCGTCGTCCCGAAGCCGATCCCCTCGTGTCCAGTCAGGAGTTCGACGCGCGAGAGGCGGTCCGAGAGCCACTCGTGTGCCTGGGTAACGGCCCGCTCGCCAGCCGGGTTTGCCCAGCGCTCGGCCGGCGGGCGGGTCGGGATCCCGAGATAGGCCGTGGAAGGCTGCAGCTTCTCCAGGAAACGGGCGATCTCGACGATGGACTCGTCGGTGTCGTTGACACCCGCAATCAACATCTTTTCGCTAACCAGGGTACCCTCGAAACTCGCGCTGAAATCGAGCATTCCTCGAAACACGTCGTCGAGTCGCAGCGACGGATGCGGACGGTTGATTTTCTGCCACAGTTCCTCGCGAGCAGCATCGACCTTTAGCGAGACCCAATCTGCGAGTCGCAGGGACTCCCTCACTTCCTCTCGCCAGAGAAGCGAGGCGTTCGAGATGACCGCAATACGCACTCCCAGGGGCCGAAGCTGCTCGATCTCTCGACCCAGGTACACGTCGAGAGTGGGCTCGCCGTCAGCCACGAAGGTCAGAGCGTCGAGAGGTTCCCGGTGTTGCTGAAGCTCCAGCACCCTCGCGGTAACTGTCGACACGATCGCATCCGGCGCGTAAAACTCCCGCGGAGCGATCCTCGTCGTGGGCGTGGGGCCGACCTGACAGTAGACGCACGAGTATGAGCAGGACTTGGGGGGAATGTTGTTGATCCCGAGGCTCTGGCCGAGCCTTCGCGAGGGAACCGGCCCAAATGCGATCATCTCATCCGGCATGGCTCATCGGGTCCCTTCGTCATCGACATCCAGTGCTCCTGATCTGACACCTTGCATATCCCGTGCCGGATTGGGCACAATGTGTGATGACGATAGGTTAGGCCCGCACGACCGGGTTGAATCGAGCTCTGTGAGACGAAATGTTGCAGGTTTGCGGCAGAGCAGTTCAGTCTGTTTCAGAACGTTCTGAACCCTGACCGCACAGAAGTCCCGGCACACGATCCTGCTGCGACCAGGGCATTCTGAAGAGGAGGCGTTGCAGCCGCCGCCTTGCCGACGACGCTGCACTTCGCCAAAGAGCCATCTCTGCAGAACGATCGGCCGTACTGGCTCTACATCCGCCTCGTCGTCTCGCATGGCGACGGCCAATGGGCATCGAGCGAAGCAGGCCACGGCCCTCCAGTACGGGTCCAACCTTGGCCATGCTCGAGCGACCTTTCCGAAGACGATGTCGGTCACCCGACGCCACGCTGCGGAGGGGTTTGCCGCCAGCTCCGGCTGGCATGGGAGTTTCGAAACGAGGATCATGCCCCTGCATATGCGCCGCAGGCTCACACGCCGACTCTCGCTGCTATGGCCCCTTCCGGCTGGGGTTCTGCTGGTGGCGATGCTCTACATACTGGGCATGAGCCAGCTCGAGGGAGAGACACGGGGCTTCCGAGACCCTGACCACCACGGGCTACGGACACGACAACCAGTGGCGGCACCCGATCATGATCGCATTCGTGGTGGCGGTCCAGTTCACCGGCGTCTTCCTGGTGTTTCTGCTCTTTCCAATCTTCGTGATTCCCTTTCTGGAAGCCCGCTTCGAGGAGCGCCTACCCAGGACACTGCCGGCGAAGCTCCGCGATTTCGTATTGATCTACCGCTACGGTCCGGCGGTCACCTCGCTGATCCGCGACATGGAGCGCCAGCGGATCTCCGTCGTCGTTCTGGAAGAGGAGGAGTCGCTGGCGCGTCGGTTGCGAGATCGCGGTCTGAATGTCGTCCTCTTCCGCCTCGAGGACGAGAGTCCCTTCAGCGAGGGGCTCGCGGGCGCGCGTGCCATGATTGCCAACGGCGCGGATGACGAGAACGAGGTGGTCGTGCTGAGTGCTCGTGAAAGCGGATTCCAGGGCCCGATCTACGTGTTCGTCGAGAATCCGCTCCACCGAAAGCCGATCGTCCCGGCCGGAGCCAACGCCGCCTACAGTCCCAAACATGCACTCGCGGCTGCACCTGCTGCCCAGGCCAGCGACCGGATCTCTCCCCGGATAGCGGGTCTCCAACAGCTCGGTGCGCACCTGGAGGCCGCCGAGCTGCGGATCCAGCGCGACGGGGAACTCCTCGCCGACTTCGATCGCGACTTCGAGATCCGCCGCGGCGACTTCATCTACCTCTGTGGGTTGGAAGAGGCCGTGAACAGATTCTTCGAGTTCTTCCCTGAGGCCCGAAGTGCTTCCGGCCAGGAGTAGCCGTTCCGATGTCAGAGAGGCATGA
This sequence comes from Thermoanaerobaculia bacterium, assembly GCA_029287645.1. GTDB lineage: Bacteria > Acidobacteriota > Thermoanaerobaculia > Multivoradales > JAHEKO01 > JAUVRX01. The sequence goes on from JARFQS010000407.1 coordinate 2,592, forward strand.
TCAAGGTTCGAGACCTGCCGACTCCCCAGCAG
>JARFQS010000411.1 GCA_029287645.1 Thermoanaerobaculia bacterium
CCGGCTGACCCTCGAGAGCTCGGGTCCTGAGGTCTTGGGGCTTGGGACTTGGGTCCTGGGTCCTGGGCATTGGAGCGGCCGGCGCCCCTGCCGGCCGTTATCGACTGGAGGGTCCGACGTGGGGCCCCCCAGGGGGCTATCCTCCCTTCCGCTGCAAGAACCCCCATGGAGGTCCCCACGCCGAACCCTTGGAGCCGCTGTAGGTTCCCCGCTGAGCTGTTTCCCCTAAGCCCTTACGCCTGTAGGCCCTTGTTACCCTCACCGGTGCCCGAGGTTCGTTCGGGTGGTTCGTCAGAGGGTGCCACGTCGAGCGCAGCGCAAGGACCATCGCAGAGTACGAGAGATCCGGCGCGATGACGTGACAAGGTGGCGGCCCACCCTGAATGTAGGGGAGGGGCTTGACCCCTCCCATGGGAGCCCGCAAGGGGCTCCCCTACATAGCCAACGCCGTCCCCCAGGCGGACCACCCGGATGGCCCCCTACGAGAAGAGGGTCACCTGCCCAGGACCCAATCCCCAGGATCTATCTAGACCTTTTCGACCTCTACGCGGGCATCGTTGAAGCAGGCGGCACCGGCTACCTCGTTGACGTGATCGGGGCAGAGAGCATTGGCCGTGAAGCCGTTGAACGACGCCTTCCGCCACGCGCCCTTGGGGATCACCACGACGCCAGGACGAACTGCCGACCCGACCTCCGCAAGGCAGACCACCTCGCCGAGATCGTTGTGAACTCGTACCTGGTCCCCAGATTCGATGTCGCGTTGCAGCGCATCCTCGGGATGGAGCTTCACACTCACTGGCTTGGTTTCGAGCTCTCCGAACGTGCTGTTGATGCGATGCGAGGAGGCAGGGGTGATGAGCGTCAGCGGAAAGTCGGATGCAGGGTTCTCGAGATATCGATAAGGAGTCTTGCCAAGCACTTCCGGAGCCATGTGGACCTTGCCATCGGGTGTGCGGGGAAAGACCGTCGAGAATTGAACAGGTGGGCCACCCTCGAACTCGACAGGCAGTGTCCGGCCCTCTGCAAGCCCCAGCATCCGAGGTCTCTTGCCCGCGACCTCGATTGCCTCCACAGCTCTCAGCAGCAGCTCTTCCTCGGTCCACTGGAAAGGCGGGTCATCCCAACCCATGGAGCGACCCAGCTCCGCGAAGACCATCGCGTTGCCTCTCGCCTCACCGTGGGCTGCGATCACCGGCTTGACCCCGCCAAACGCATAGCTTCCGTACCCTGTCCTCAAGTCGTTGCCTTCCAGAAAGGTCACTGCCGGCAGCAGGAGATCCGCGAAGGCAGCGGTGTCGGTCAGTATTTGATCGAAGACCACCGTGAACAGATCGGTGCGGCCGAGCCCCCGCAGAACCGCGTTCTGGTCGGGAACTGTCGCCACTGGATTCGCGTTGTAGACGAACAGTCCCTTGACTGGCGGCTCCAGGTCCGGACCGAGCCAGCGGCCCAGCTGGGTCATGTTCAGGCTTCGGGTCGCCTCCTCCGTCTCACCCAGGAGCTGCCGACGATCGAAAGAGTAGGCACCCGAGTTGCTCATCGTGTAGCCACCGCCCCGAAGACCGAACTTGCCCAGGAGCGCTGGAAGGGCCAGAACCGCGGCAACAGCCTGGCCGCCGTTTCGATTGCGCTCCAACCCCCAGCCACAGCGGATGAGGGCCGGCTCGGAATCTGCATAGATCTCTGCCAATTGCTGAATCGAATTCGCCGGGACACCCGACACCTCGGCCGCTCTCTCGAACGACCAGGTCTGCGCCTGCTCGAAGAGCGGCTCGAGCTCGACCACGTTGTGCTCGACGAAGGTCTCGTCCAGACGCCCAGTACGCACGAAATGGTCGATCATCGCCAGAGCCACAGGCAGGTCGGTGCCCGGCAGGACGGGCAGATGCAGATCCACCTCCGCATCTGAGAAGTTCCGTCGCGGGTCGATCACGGCAATGAAGCTGCCGCGACTCTTGGCTTCCCGCAGGTACGGAACCAAGTGGATATTCGAGGCCTTGGGATTGGCTCCCCAGATCAAGATGCACCGAGCCTGGGGAAAGTCCTGAAAGGCGACCGTCGGCATCTTGCCGTACATCCCCTTGGCCACCTCGGTCGTCGGGACCGCGCAGATCGTCTTTTCCATCCGGGAGGCGCCGAGCCTCCGGAAAAACAGGTCGTCCAGAAGGTCGTCGGTCAGCAATCCGTTGGACCCGCCATAGTGGAATGGAACGATGGCCTCGCCCCCCCACTCGTCCCGGATAGCCTCGAATCGCTCGGTGATCTCTGCAATCGCCTCATCCCAGCTGATGCGCTCGAAAGCACCCTCTCCCTTCTTCCCGACGCGGCGCATCGGATGCAGCAGTCGGTCCTCGTGCTCCAACCGACGCCGGAAACCAGCGACCTTGCTGCAGATGAAGCCAGCCGTATCGGGATGATTGCGACCACCGCCGATCTTCTGGACACGACCCTCCTCCACCACGACCTCGAGGGCGCAGGCATCCGGGCAGTCCATCGGGCAGGTGGTACGAAGGGTTCGATTCGGCATCTTTCGAAGGGGTGCCAAGGGTCGTAGTCTACGCTACCCGGTTCCAGGAGAGTCCCGTCCGCGTGGGGAGACCTCTCCGAACCAGCACCGTGCGATCAGGTTAAGCTACGTCACTCACCATGAGCGGTTTCAAGAGCCTCCGAACCGTGCTCGAGATGATCAAGTTCGAGCACACCCTCTTCGCCCTGCCATTCGCCTTTCTCGGCATGATGCTCGCAGCCCAGGGCTGGCCCGAATGGCACGTGGTCGGGTGGATCGTCGTGGCTATGGTCGGAGCTCGAAGTGCCGCAATGGGCTTCAATCGGCTGGTGGATCGAGGTATCGACGCCGCCAATCCCCGCACTGCCGACCGAGCTCTTCCTGCTGGACAGGTCTCTCCAGTCTTCGTCGGACTGTTCGTCCTGGCTAGCTGTCTGTTGCTGGTCTTCGCCGCCTCTCGTCTCAATCCCCTGGCCTTCCGGCTGACGCCGGTCGCCCTGCTCGTCCTGCTCGGCTACTCCTACTCGAAGAGGTTTACGCCCTGGTCCCACCTGATTCTCGGCCTGGCCCTGGCAGGCGCCCCGGTCGGAGCCTGGATCGCCGTCCGAGGAGATGTCACAGCCACGCCCCTGGTTCTGGCCGGTGCGGTGCTGCTCTGGGTCGCGGGCTTCGACGTCCTCTACGCGTTGCAGGATCGGGAGTACGATCTCGGTGCGGGCCTCCATTCGGTTCCGGTCCGCTTCGGCGAGGTGGCCGCTCTGTGGATCTCCGGCCTACTCCACTTGGGAATGCTGCTTCTGTTGGCGCTCTTGCCCCGGGTCTTTCCACCTGGGCTCGGGGTCGGATACTGGGTCGGCTTCGCCGGGTGTCTGGTCCTCCTGATCTATCAGCACGGGATCGTTCGACCGGGCGACCTGTCGCGCCTCGATGCCGCTTTCTTCCGGGCCAATGGCTTGCTCGCCAGCTGGTTGTTCCTCTCGACAGCACTCGATTTCTGGCTGCGAGGCTAGGCATCGCCGGGCCGGGCCAGGTCCCGATGCCGCGCTGATCCCCCTTGATATACTGCCGGCCCCTCGACCGAACCCGACCTTTCATGACCGATTCAATCAGGCCCGAAATCTTCCCCGAGCCACTGCGCGAGCTGGCTGTCAAAGTGCGATCCGGCCAGCGGCTCGACGAAGAGGACGCCCTACTCTGCCTGGAGACACCGCATCTTCTTCATCTCGGCAAGTTGGCCAACGCGGTGCGGCGGCACAAGCACGGCCAGACGGCCTTCTTCAACGTCAACCGGCACATCAATCCCACCAACATCTGCGTCTATACCTACAACTGCAAGTTCTGCAGCTTCGCGGCGCTTCCCGGCGAGGATCACGCCTGGGCCATGTCCCACGAGGATGTTTACGAGCACGCGGCTACCCAGGGAGGCAACCGCGTCACAGAGTTCCATATTGTCGGTGGTCTCCACCCCGATCTATCTCTCGACTGGTACCTGGAGATGATGCGGGGTCTCAAAGAACGATTCCCGGATGTGCATTTGAAGGCCTTCACAGCCATCGAGATCGGGTGGTTCGCCAAGCGCGAGGGAATCACGATCGAGGAGGTCTTGTTGCGGCTCAAGGGTGCCGGTCTCGGCTCGCTCCCCGGGGGTGGCGCCGAGATCTTCCACTCCGAGGTCCGAGAGATCATCTGTGACGGCAAGCTGGATGCCGATGAATGGTTGGAAGTGCACCGCATCGCTCACGGCCTCGGGATTCGCAGCAACTGCACGATGCTCTACGGACACGTAGAGAAGGCGGAGCACAAAGTCGACCATCTGATGAAGCTGAGGGAGCTCCAGGACGAGACCGGAGGATTCAACGCCTTCATTCCCCTGGCCTACCATCCCGAGAACAACTACATGGGGCTGACCTACCACACCACCGGCGGCGAGGACCTTCGACACCTCGCCACTTCGAGGCTGGTTTTGGACAATGTTCCCCACATCAAGGCCTATTGGATTATGCTCACTCCAAAGCTGGCGCAAGTGGCTTTGAGCTTCGGCGCCGATGATATGGACGGAACCGTTGTAGAGGAGACGATCTACCACATGGCAGGGGCCCAGACCGACCAGTCCCTCTCACGCTCGGAGTTGGAGCGAGTCGTCAGGGAGGCGGGCTTTGTTCCGGTCGAGCGCGACACTCTATACAACCCGCTGCGGTCCAGTTCCACGGCAACCCGATCATGAGCAACGACTCGCTTCCTTTCCACTACCTTGCCGTCGATGGACCCATCGGCGTGGGAAAGACCTCTCTGGTCGAGAAGCTGGCCCGACGTTTCGAGGGCGTCAAAATCCTCGAGGACGTCGACAACCCGTTCCTGCCCGACTTCTACCGCGATCGACCGGGAGCGGCATTCCAGACCGAGCTCTACTTCTTGTTGTCCCGCTTCAAGCAACAGCAAGACATCGCGCAGCGCGATCTCTTCGATCGCCTGCTCCTGAGTGACTACACGTTCCCGAAGAATCGGATCTTCGCCTACCTCAATCTGTCGGACGACGAGCTGTTGCTGTTCGACAAGCTCTACACCCTGCTGGAGCCCCAGATCCCGGTTCCGGATCTCGTGCTGTACCTGGTCGCAGATCTGGACACCTGCATGAAGCGCATTCACAAGCGGGAGCGCAGCTTCGAGAGGGACATGTCCGAGGAGTACATGACGGAGTTGATCGACGCGTACCATCACTACTACCATTACTACAACCGATCGCCACTCCTGGTGGTGGACACGCGCAATCTGAACTTCGTCGATCGGTCGGAGGATTTCGAGGAGCTGGTTCGCCAGCTCCAGAGGCCCATCAAGGGCACGCAGTATTACGTACCGCTTGGATCCCAGTAGGGACCGAGACGGAAGAAACCAGCACCGTCGACTGACGGGCAGGGTCACCCGGGGCCTGATCCCAATTCGGTGACAGGCACCTCATTGCGAAGTGGCCGGCTTGCGCAGTTGGTGGTACTACGGCTCTACGAGCCCTTCTGTCTTGCTGCGGACAGAAGGGTTTTTTGATGCCGACCCATGAAGACGGCTCGAAGAAGGAGTTACTCGATGAGTGAAGCCAGATCCGATCGATCCAACCGAAGCGTCAGCGTTCCCTGGGTGCTGGAGGCACCGACCCGGGATGAGCGCCTCGTCATGATGACCGCTTACGACTTCTCCCAGGCTCGACTCGTTGAAGAAGCCGGCGCCGACATTGTCCTGGTGGGTGATTCCCTGGCCATGGTGGTCTTGGGACACGACGACACCCTCGCTGTGACTGTGGACGAGATGCTCCACCACGTCAAGGCGGTCAAGCGAGGTGTTCAGAGCTCGCTACTGGTCGCGGATATGCCGTACGGCTCGTTCCATCTCGGACAGGAGAGGACCGTCGCCGAGGCATTGCGCTTCATCAAGGAAGGCGGCGCTCAAGCGGTCAAGATCGAAGGACGACGCCCAGAGACCGTGGCTGCTCTCGTCGAAGCGGAGATTCCCGTCATGGCCCATCTCGGTCTGACGCCTCAGTCGATTCACAAGCTGGGTGGCTTCCGGGTACAGGGTCGCGGGGACGGACCGCGTCGAGAGCTGCTGGAGGCCGCCCGCCAGCTAGAGGCGGCTGGAGCCTTCTCCCTGGTGCTGGAATGCGTACCGGCCGATCTGGCGTCCGAGGTGACTTCGGTTGTCGAGATTCCCACCATCGGCATCGGCGCCGGACCCCATTGCGACGGCCAGGTACTCGTCTTTCACGACCTGCTCGGGTTGGAAGACCGCATCTCGCCACGTTTCGTGAGGCGGTACGCCGAGCTCGGCCGTGATGCTCGCCGAGCCTTGAGCACGTTCGCCGACGATGTTCGAAAAGGGAGATTTCCCTCCACCGAAGAGAGTTACGACGATCCGTCGTTCTCCACCGCGGAGCCCATCCGGAAGATCTGCGGCTGACCCGACAGATCGACCGACTCCAAACGCTGAACGAGGGAGAGAGACTTGGAAACCGTAAGGTCGCCTGACGAACTGCGCTACTGGGTGGAATCCTGGCGGCTCGAGAGCCGGTCGGTGGGCTTTGTGCCGACCATGGGGGCTCTGCACGAAGGACATCTGACATTGGTACGCCGCGCCGCCGAGCTGGCGGATCGGGTAGTTGTGTCCATCTTCGTCAACCCGACGCAGTTCGGGGCGGGGGAGGACTTCGAGCGCTATCCCAGAAATGTCGAACTGGACTCGGAGCTGCTGCAGGAGAAGGGCTGTCATCTGCTCTTCCTACCCGAGACAGAGACCATCTATCCCGAGGGACACAGCACCTACGTCGATATGGGAGCGCCCGCCGAGCGGCTCGAAGGCGAGTTTCGTCCGGGGCATTTCCGCGGTGTAGCCACGGTGGTCACCCAACTGCTGAATCTGGTGCGTCCCGACATCGCCGTATTCGGCGAAAAGGACGCCCAACAACTGGCTGTGATCAGGCGCTTGGTCCGGGACCTTCACCTGCCCGTCGAGATTGCGAGTCACCCGACAGTCCGAGAGCCCGACGGACTCGCCATGTCATCACGCAACGCCTACCTATCGGACGAGGAGCGGGCAGCGGCTGCCACGATCTACCGAGCACTCAGCTCCTGTCGGCAGCACATCGAACAGGGCGAGCGCTCGGCCCAGGCGATTCGTCACGTGCTCCGTGAAGTTCTTCTGCAAGAGCCGCTCATCGACCTCGAGTACGCCGAGGTCGTAGATGCCGCCACATTCGAACCGATCCTGAAGATCCGCAGCAGTATCGTCATGCTCGTAGCCGTCCACATCGGCAAAACAAGACTGATCGACAACATCTCTATGGAGATCGACGGATGAATCGCACCATGCTCAAATCCAAGATCCACCGCGCCACGGTGACCGACGCCGACCTCGACTACGAGGGGTCGATCAGCATCGACCCCATCCTGGCGCGTGCGGCCGACTTCGTGCCCTTCGAGAGGGTGGAGGTCTACAACATCACGAATGGCGAACGGTTCGCCACCTACTTCATCGAGGGAGAGGAGGGGGCAGGAGAGATCACCCTCAATGGGGCCGCCGCCCACAAGGCCGGCCGTGGCGATCTGGTGATCATCTGCAGCTACGCGGAGTACACCGACGAGGAGGCTCGAGGACACGAGCCGAAGCTCGTTTACGTCGACGGATGCAACAAAATGCAGCGAAAAGCCGTAGCTGTTGCCTGAGGACTGCGAATGGTAGTCTCGGACAGCAGGTCTGGCCGGGTCTGGCCCCTTCCTTGAAACAGCTACTTCCCACCTTCGCCAAGGAGTCAAACATGAGACTCGCTCGTCTTCCGATCGCTTTCACCCTTCTCGTACTGATTCTCGTAGTGGGCCTTTCGGGCTGCGCAAAGTCCGGTCCAGAACAGGCCGAAGGCCCCTCGATCCCGGTGACCTATCCGGTAACCGAGCGCGTCGACCACGTTGACACCTACCACGGTGTCGAGGTCGCCGACCCCTATCGCTGGCTCGAGGATCTCGAAAGCGAAGAAGTAGCTCAGTGGGTCGAAGATCAGAACGCCGTGGCCCAACCCTTCCTCGAGGCCATTCCGGCCCGTGAGGCGATCCAACAGCGCCTCACCGAGGTCTGGAACTACGAGCGCTTCGGGATTCCGGACAAGGAGGGTGAGCGTTACTTCTACGAGCGCAATGACGGTCTACAGGACCAGGACGTCCTCTACGTGATCGATACGCTGGGGGCGGAGTCCCGAGTGCTGATCGACCCCAACACTTTCAGCGAGGACCGGACGGCTTCAATGTCCGGCTTCGTTGTCAGCCCCGACGGCAGTCGGGTCGCCTACAGCATTTCGGAAGGTGGCTCCGACTGGCGCCACTGGAAGGTACGCGACGTGGAGACCGGAGAGGACCTCGAAGATCGCCTCGACGGCATCAAGTTCTCTGGGGCTTCCTGGGCGGCGGATGGCGAAGGTTTCTACTACTCCCGTTATCCGAACAACGAGCAGGGTGAAGCCGACGAATCACAGCAGGTCTCCGTCTACTATCACCGGGTCGGAACACCTCAGGCGGAAGACACCCTTATTTACTCGATCACAGACCACGAGACCCGCAACCCCTACGCGGATGTCACGGACGATGGTCGCTATCTGATCCTCGGTATCTTCGACGGCTACGACTCCAACGGCGTCTACTATCAGGAGCTCGGCAAGGCCGACGCGCCCGTGGTCAAGCTGCTCGATGAGTGGGATGCTCTCTACAACCTCCTGGGCAACGAGGGCGACACCTTCTACTTCTCTACAACTCACCATGCTCCGAAGCACCGCGTCATCGCCATCGACCTGGACAACCCGGCGCCGGAGAGTTGGCGCGAAGTGGTGCCCGAGGCCGAGGCGACCATCGAGCTCGCCTCGCTGGCCGGCGGGCACGTCATCGTCCAGTACCTCGAGGACGCCAAGTCGTCCGTCAAGGTCTTCGACCTGGAGGGTCAGCTGGTTCGTGAGGTCGAACTACCCGGAATCGGCAGCGTAGGTGGCTTCTACGGCAAGCTGGACGACCCGGAAACCTTCTACAAGTTCACCGGCTACACGACCCCGGACCGGATCTACCGCTACGACATCGAAAGCGGCGAGAGCACGCTGTTCCGAGCCTCCGAGGTCGACGTGGACCTGAGCTCCTTCGTGACCACGCAGGTCTTCTACCAGAGCAAGGACGGCACCCGCGTGCCGATGTTCATCGTGCACCGCGAGGACATCG
>JARFQS010000454.1 GCA_029287645.1 Thermoanaerobaculia bacterium
AGTGTCGTCCGGAGGGCCGTAGAGCACGTAGGTCGTGCCCCGGTCGGTGTGCCTCCCGCGATAGGTGCCTTCGTCGAACAGGCGATCCGCCTCGGCCGTGCGCTCCTCGAACAACTGGCGCTTGCCCTTGTTCGGCCACACCGCTTCGGGGCCGCGCTGGGCCCAGAATTCGTCGATGAAGGCATGGGCCTCTTCGTCCGAGGTCAGGGCCAGGTACGCCGCAATCTCCTCCTGGGTCGCCATCCTCGAGATGGCCCCGACCAGCCATTGCGACAGACTGGGCGACAGCAGGAAGTTGGTGATGTCCTCCGGCCCCGGCCCCTTGCGCTTCTTCTTGGCGGTCGCCTCTGGTACCGAGGCCGCAAACAACAGGACGAGGCTCAGACTAAGAGCGACGTAGGAGATCCAGGAATTCTTCACGTACGGGTCGCTGGTGGAATGCGCCTCGAATGGCCGAGGTCACGGTGAGAGCGCCAGGCTTCTTGACGCCACGCATCTCGACACACAGATGACGAGCTTCGATGACGACCATGGCCCCCAGGGGATGGAGCTTCTCCTCGAGAAAGCTCACGACCTGCTCGGTCAATCGCTCCTGCAGCTGAGGTCGCTTGGCGTAGTAGTCCAAGATGCGAGCGAACTTCGACAAGCCGATGATGCGATCTGCAGGGATGTAGGCGATGTGGGCGCGTCCATAGAACGGGACCAGGTGATGGGAGCACATCGAGTAGAAGGGGATATCCCGCTCCATCACCATGTGACTGTATTCCTCATCGTTCGGGAAGGTTGTCACCGGGGGCTCGGCGCCCTCTTTGAGACCATGGAACATCTCGTCGTACATCTTCGCGACGCGGATGTGAGTGTCGTGGAGGTTGTGATCCGTCAGGTCGAGGCCCAACTCCACCAGAATCGCTCGAACGTGGGAGGCGACCCTCTCGATCTGCGCCTGATTGCCGTTGCCGGCGGCTCCTGCCGACTCTTCAGCCCGAATCTCGGTGCCGACTGGTGTTTCTTCGTCTCGACTCATGAATATGGTTCTCCGGAGGCCCTCGCCTCGGCCATGAACCGCTGATTCTACCCCACCGCCGGATCCTCCATCGGCCAGGGCCTGGCACCGCAGCAGGTCATTCTCACTCTCGGCATGCCACTTCAGATCCCGTCGAGATTCCCTGATGTCGTCTATAATTCGCGGACGGAGAGACGAAATGGCCGATCTGAGCATCGAGTACTGCGTGGTTTGAAACTACCATCCCCGTGCCGCCGGTCTGGCGGACGCGATCCAGAGTCGCTTCGGCGTCAGCCCGGAGCTGATCAAGGGACGTGACGGTGTGTTCGAGATTCGGCTCGGAGGCGAGACGATCTACTCCAAGAGGGCGACGGGCAGATTCCCCGCCCCGGGAGAGGTCGAAGATCTGCTCGAAGGCAAGCTCGAGGCCTAGCCCGCAGTATTCATGAGCCCCACGGCATCTAGCGGAGATCGCCCGCCATCTCAGGCCGTCCTCGCTCGTCGCTCCTCAACAACCTGCAAGGTTGCTTCCGGTGCTCCTCCCTGCGGGTGACCAGATCTAACAGACGCTTTCCACAATCTGCTCGCGGCGTCATGAATACTGCGGGCTAACCCGCTTCGCGACGCACCAGCTGAGCCACCACTTCCATGTGACCGGTCTGTGGGAACAGATCGAGCAGCACCAGATCCTCGATCGAGAAGACCTGAGTCAAGTCCCGCAGATCCCGCGCCAGCGTTCCGGCGTGACACGAAACGTAGGTCAAGCGCGCGGGAGCCTTCTTCCCCAGCACGGTCCTGACGGGCCTGGAGAGTCCACTTCTCGGTGGATCGACGATGACCCTCTCGGCTCCCTCTGGTAGCTCGTCGATCCAGCCCTCCACGGCTCGGGAGATCACTTCGAGCTGCTTGCATCGATTCGATCGGGCGTTGCGGCGAGCGAACCGGGCCGCCACCCTATCGCCCTCCACCGCGGTGACTCGTTCGTAGTTGTGAGCCAGCGGCAGGCTGAACAGCCCGACGCCGGCATACAGATCGAACGCCTCTCCCCCGCCCCAGCTACCCACAGCTGTTTCGACCAGGGTTGGCAGCAGCTGTCGGTGGGCTTGGAAGAAGCAGCGGGCATCGAGCCCGAAGTCGAGCTCACCCACCCGCAGTCGGACCTCTCCGTGTGGCAGGCCCGGGACGACGGGAGCCGAGCTGAGGGCGCCCTCTTCACCGACCAGAAGGTCCAGCCGGCGAGGCCCTTCCTCGCCCAGGAAGCCGGGAAGAGACCGCAATGTGCCTTCCAGCTCCGGAACCAGCACCGGGCATCGATCCACCGCTACGACTTCCGAGCTGCGTCGGGAGTGATATCCGACATCGACCACTCCCTCCCTCGACGCGATGTGTAGCTGGGTACGAACCCTATAGCCCCACGGTTGGCCGGCGACGGTCCTGCTCGGGAGATCGTCTCCCAGGGTACCGAGCCGGCGCAGGGTCTCCTCCACTGCCGCCGCCTTGAGCTCCACCTGAAGGTCGTCTTCCAGGTGCTGTAGGTCGCAGCCGCCACAGCTACCGAAGAAGGGGCAGGGTGGCTCGCGCCGCCCCGGGCCGGGCTCCAGGATCTCGACGATCTCGGCCCGTCCATAGTCGGGCCGGCGCTCGACGAGTCGAATGCGCAGCCGATCCCCCGGAGCGGAGCGGGGAATGAAGATGGGGATGCCTTCGAACCGACCCAGTCCATCTCCGCCCGCGATCAGCTTCTCGACCTCGACTTCCAGCTCGTCCAGGGCGGCAAGCCGGTCCCCGGCCCGTTGCTTGTGGGAGTCGTGGGGGGCGCCAGAAGGCGGGCCAGTCGGAGGCTTTGGTTGTTCTGACATGGGTTTTGCCGTCGAATCTCTAAGGTCTGTCGTACCGCTTCAAATAGCCCGGTCAGGTCACTCCATCATGAGATGAACGCGGGGCACCAGCCCGGCGAGCTGCCGCTCGATCCGGTCCCGCATTTCCTGCTTTTCGTACCGCCAGCTCGCATGATGCAGGACCAGATCCCGATTCTGGAACCGACTTACCCTAGCCGCGATATCCGAGAGATGAAGATGCTTGAACTGGCGTCCCCGGCCGCGGCTGGCCTCGTCGAAGAAGGTGCATTCCAGCAGCAGTACGGTGCTCTCGAACACTCTCGGCTCGAGATCGAACACGCCCACTCCCGTGTCGCCACAGTAGGTCACCCACAGCTCCTGAGTCTCGTCCTCGATTTCATTGCCACCAGTTCGCAGCCCCGCGAGCTCCGGGGCCGGCAGGCCACGATACTCGTCTTTGAGCTGCCTCCGAGCCCGCACCAGGTGATAGCCGAGGCATGGGACCGAGTGATCCGTGGCGAAAGCCTCGACGTGCAGGTCCCTCCCCACCTTCACTTCTCCACCCGGCTCGAGGGCTACCAGTTCGTAGGAGTAGCTGGCTTGCTCGATCGCCTCCGCAGCCTCGATGAGCTGGCGCAGGCCGTCTGCGGCACCAGCAGGACAGAAGACCCGGGTCGGCGCCGCACCCTGCATCGCCTTGAGGGACAGGACGAACGGCAAACCGAGGGCATGATCGAGATGACCGTGGGTCAGGAAGATCTGCTCGGCACCAGCCAGCGCCAGGGCTCCACGCCCCACATCGAAGGCAAGACCTGGTGGATGTACGCGAAACCAACTCGCATCACCAGCTCGCGAGGAGCCCTCGATGCGCAGATTCTGAAACTGAAGACGGACGCTCATTCCCAGAGAACCTCGTTGCCGGATCCCAGCGATTCCGGGGAGATGGGCGCCTTCCCCACCCGGTAGATCGGTCTAGATCTCGCGGTATACCCAGCGACGGATCGGCTCCAACCTCTCGGTGACGGAGTCCCAGTCGGGCTCCATGATCCACAGGGCCGCGGCGACCGAGGACAGCAGCGAGTTGCCATCCTGAGGCGTGAAACAGAATCCGTAGACCTCTCTCTTGTCCCGCACGAGCGAGGTCGGGAGCACGACTACAGCCTGCGAGAGGATGCGGCCATAGTAGCCATGGTCACGTCCAAAGCTGAAGATCAGGTTCGCTTCCCGTTTCGACGTCGTAGCCACACGATGGTTGGCCTGCAACCGCTTGGTGACTTCGTCCAGATCCATGTCACGGGTCAGCCGCAATTGAAACCAGATGGAGTGCATGTACTGCGTGTTCAGCTTGACCGCGCTCGAGAACAGATCGAGGTCGTGATTCAGCGTTTGGAACACGCCGAACGCATCGCGCGCGTGATGGGTGCCGAATTGGGCATCATCGTGCTTGCCGACACTGGGCGCCGGCACGAACTTGTCGACCTGGGTGACGTCGTTGGCCCGTCGCATGCAGACGAAGTTGCCCCGCTCGATGCAGTAGTTGCCGTCCCCTTCGTCGCAGATGGTCTTGACCAGGGTGGTGATGTTGTGGGTATTACAGGAGACGATCTGGATGAACTTGTCCTCACCTGTGATCAGCGACTCCTCGTTGATGCCACGGGCATAGGGCTTTCCGAAGCCGAACTCACTGCCCTGCGCCAGATAGCCCTTCGGACCCTCGAGCTTTGTGTAGAAGTCCTCCTTGTTCTGATTGCCGGCCGGAGTACAGTCGACGACAACCGTAGCCTGTTCGAGAGCCTCCTGGGAGGTGTAGCTCACAGTGTGTCCCATGTTCTCGAAAGAATTGACGCGATCCGGATCCGTCACCAGCTTGGCGCCGCGGGCCATCAGATGCCCGATCCGGGAGCGATCCGATTCCAGAGGAGTCCTCTTGTGAAAGGTCACCTCATCGATACCCATTCGATCGCTGAAGTCTGTAAAAAGGCCGATGAGTGGCTCACCGATCGTACCGGTTCCGACAACATGAACGACTCGTTTCATGGCTCCCTCGCTCTAGTGATTGAGACCCCTGATGGACTTTGGAATACGCTCTACAGGGCGGTCGAACAGCCCGGCAACAGGGTAGCACAACCGCGCCGACCCTCAGAAGGAAATCATGCCTCTCGGAAAAGGACTATTCGGAGCCGTGACGCCACGCCGCATCTCGTTTCGCGAACTCGTCGAGCTCTCGTGGAACCTCCACCAGAGTCCTTGTCATGGCCGGATCGCACGAGTCGTTTTCGCACTCGTAGGTGTACACGTTCCACTCATCGCCCCGCTCGAATCCGCAGAGGGTTTGATAGGTTTGGCAGTGGCCGCACTTGATCGAGATATTTCGGATATTGATCGTCTGCATGAGGAGTTCGCTCGCCCACCGTTCGGTGAAGCCGTCACCGATTCACGCTTGATATGAGACTGTCGTCCCGTTCTCGCAAGGCTACCAGATGGCCTTTCGGTGCCGCCCGGTCCGCAGGGTGGCTGGTGGCTCTCCTGCTGAGTTGCTCCCCGATCCTGGCGCAAGACGTCCCCAGCTCAGGCGGCGGCTTTCAGGAGGAGGTCTCGGTAGGCTATGTCCTCGTGCCGATCGTGGCTCGCCAGGCCTCGGGAGGCTACGCCACCGACCTGAAGCCCGAGGACTTTCGACTCCTGGTGAACGGCCAGGTGGTGGACTTCGAGAGCTTCGAGCAGGGCGATCGGGCCCCGGTGAGCGTGATGTTCTTGCAGGATCTCTCCGGCAGCATGGCCAATTCCAGCAAAATCGTCCTGAGCCGGACGGTCCTGGACCGCCTGATCCTGGGTCATCGACCCGGCGACAACTGGGGCCTGACCTCCTTTTCGAGCGGCAACGTTGTGGTCGACGTGCCGTTCACCGACGATGTCGATCTGCTACGGCAATCGGCCGACGGCTGGCGCCCCTACGGGACCACGGCCCTGCACGACGCGGTGGCCTGGCTGCCGGATCTCACCTCCCATGTGCACAGCGCACGACGCGCCGCGATCGTCATTACCGACGGCGTCGACAACGCGAGCCAGATCGACCCCTACACGGCGCGCGAGAAGGTTCGACAGGCGGAGCTGCCGGTCTATGTCCTGGGGCTCTCCACCGGAGATATCGAGTCTCTCGACCGCAATGGAGAGAAGGTCTATCGCTATGCGGATGTGCTGAACCTGCTCTCGCACCTGACGGGCGGCCAGTACTTCCCCGTCGTGAGTCAGAGCGACGCGATCCTGGCCTGTACCAAGATCGTCAGTGAGATTCGGAACCAGTACGTGGTCGGCTTTCCGACCAGTGCCCTCGGCACACCCACCTACCACGAGATCGAAGTGCAGGCCCGCAACAAGAAGAAGCTCCAGCTGACGTTCCGGCAGGGTTACACCGGCACGCTGCCGAAGGCTCTGGTTCCATCCGGGCAATGAGGCAGTGAGGCAGTGAGGGTGGATCATCCTTCGTTGCTCGGATGATCTTTGGGGCAGTGAGGCAATGGACAATGTAGGGGCGGCCCTTGCGGCCGCCCGCGGGAGGGGGCAAGCCCTCCCCTACAATTCTCACTCCCCGCTTCCCACATCCCATGGCTCACTACTTCGGTGCGGCCGCGCTCAGAGAGCTGCGCACCGCGCGCCTGCATCGTCGAGGACCTGGCGCAGGGTCTCGGCGTCGGAGATGCCGGGGCGGAGACTGGCGGCCGTATAATCAAGTACCAAAGACCGCGCCGAAGAGCTGCCGTTTCCAGTCAGCGAGCGTCTCCCTTGAGCCCCTCCAAGCTACAGAGCCGAGTCGCGCT
>JARFQS010000469.1 GCA_029287645.1 Thermoanaerobaculia bacterium
TTCGCCGACGGCCTGGCCGAGGACATCACCACCAGTCTGTCGCGCTTCTCGTACCTGATGGTGATCTCGAGAAACTCGGTTCAGAATCTCGACACTCGATCGATGGACGTTCGCCAGATCGGTCAGGAACTGGGTGCTCGCTACGTCATGGAGGGTGCCGTTCGCAAGGCCGGTTACAAGATCCGCGCCAATGTGCAGCTTCTCGACGCCAAGACCGGGACGCACATCTGGGCGGAGAGCTTCGACCGCAACCTCGAACAGGCAGACATCTTCGAGGTTCAGGACGACATCACGGACCGCGTCGTGGCGACGGTGGCAGATCCTCATGGCGTCCTCGCCCGGTCGATGGCCGCTCCGACGGACTCGAAGCCTCCCGAGACCCTGAGCCCCTACGAGGCGGTTCTGAGGTTCTTCCTGTATCAACAACGAGTCGGTCCAGAAGACCACCTACCGACACGGCTCGCTCTCGAGCGCGCTGTCGAATTGGATCCGGAGTACGCCGACGCCTGGGCCTGCCTGACGATCGTCCTCCTGGATGAGGATCGACACTTCTTCAATCCGCGCCCCGATGCACTCGACCGCGCCCTGGCAGCAGCCCAACGAGCTGTCGACCTCGATCCAGCCAACGCCCTCGCCAACTTCGCTCTGGCGCACGCCTACTACTATCGGAGGGACCTTGGCGCCTTCCGGTCGGCTGCCGAACGCACCATTGGGCTGAATCAACGTGACGGGAACTCCAAGGCGATGCTCGGCATCCTCATGGGCTACGCAGGCGACTGGGAGCGGGGCGTCGAGCTGACGAAGGACGCCATGGAGCGCAATCCCCACCACCCGGGTTGGTATCGCTTCAGTACCTTCTTCGATGCTTACCATCAGAAGCGGTACGCCGAGGCCCTGGAGATCGCTCAGAAGATCAACATGCCCGACTACTTCGCATCGCACTATGCGCTGGCGATTGCTCATGCGCAGCTAGGCAGTAAGGCTGAAGCGACGCAAGCGGCTGAAGCGGTTCGACGGCTCTGGCCGAACTTCGAGCAGGAGATCTACAGCGGGCACCTCGAGAAGTGGATGTTCGCCCAGCCCGACTTGATCGCTCACATCGTCGAGGGTTTGGAAAAGGCTGGGCTCGTCGTGGCAAGACCCGGGTTGGCGCCAGGGAGTCGTCCATCCGTCACAGAAGCGAGCTCAACTCTCTCCCTCGCTGTGCTCGCATTCGACAACCTGAGCTCCGATCCCGAGAACGAGTACTTGAGTGACGGCATTACCGAGGAGATCCTCAGCAGCCTGAGTGGTGTCGATGGCTTGCGGGTCGCCGCACGGTCCTCTTCGTTCTCGTTCAAGGGTCGCTCGGTCGACTCGATGGAGGTCGGAGAGAAGCTCGGCGTCGACCACGTTCTCGAAGGTAGCGTGCGGCGGGCCGGCAACAGAATCCGTGTCACGGCGCAGCTCGTCAATGCCGCCGATGGCTACCAACTCTGGTCCGAGCGCTACGACGGAGAGATGGACAACATCTTCGACGTCCAAGACGAGATCGCTGCGAGCATCGCCGCCAAGTTCGAGCTGAACCTGGGCAGCCAGGTCGAGACCCGCGCAGCACAGCGCCGCACCGAGAACCTCGAGGCCTACGAGCAGTACCTCCAAGGTCAGCACCATTGGTATCAGCGATCACCGGCTCAGTTGATGAAGGCGATCGACTGCTTCGAAGCCGCGATCGAGCTCGATCCAGAGTTTGCGCCTTCCTATGCCGGCCTCGCCGACTGCCTCGCGATCATGCGGGTTCTCTCGATCGTAAGGTGGGAAGACACCCAGGAGCGTGCCTGGTTTGCAGCTCGCAAGGCCGTCGAGCTGGATCCCGAGTTGGCCGAAGCGCACATCGCCATGGCCTACGTCGCCATGTACTACGGAAGTCCCTGGACCGAGGCAGAAGAGCACTGGAACAGAGCCCTCGAGCTCGATCCGGATTCCTCTCTGGCCCACTCACAGTTCACCTTGTACCTGGCTGCCTTCGGACGCGCGAGTGAGGTCCTCGAGCATGGCGAGATGGCCCGAGAGCTCGATCCTCTGGCCCCCTTCGTACAGGGGATCACCGGTGCCGCCTTCGTCTTCATCCGGAAATTCGAGGAAGCCCTGAAATGGGGTACAGCCTCCCTCGATCTTCAACCCGACTATCCCATGGCACTGCTGGTGAATGGCATGGCCTACAGCCACGTCGGTGAGCACAGACTTGCCATCGAGGCTCTCGAGAAGACCGCTCGACTGACGAACCGCGCTCCCTTCTACCTCGGCAGACTGGGACTGGCCTATGGATTGGCGGGAGATCGCCAAAGTGCCAAATCTCTGCTCCAGGAGCTCGACGCCAGATCGGCGGAGGAGTACGTCTCGCCGGCTTCCCTGGTTCCGATCCATCTCGGCCTGGGAAACCGGGAGGAAAGCCATCGATGGCTCGAAGCCTGCGTCGAGGACCATACGCCTCCAACGACGCTGCTGTGCACTTCGAGTCCGTCCCTCTACGACCTGCTCGATGAGCCGCGATTCATCGAGCTGTTTCGGCAGCTTCAACTACCTGTCGTAGACTCAGGCGACGACTGAAGGGGGGACATCATGATCCAACGTCTGTTTGCAGCATGCGCACTTATGATCGCCACCGCCGGCTTCGGTGCCGTGGATGTTCAGAAATCGGCGGACTTTCCCGCCTCCATCAAGACGATGGCCATCGCTCCCCTGCCTTGCAGCGAGGGAGTCAACTGCGTCAAGGTCGAGAAGCATCTCAACAAGATTGTCCCGAAGCTCTTTCCAAACGCTCGAATCGTCGGCTCGGACAGCGTCAAGCAGATGCTGTTCGACAGGTCCGTCACCGAGACCTCGAAGGAGACCGTTCTCAAGGCGGCCAAAGAGTTGGGTTGTGACGCCGTCTTGCTGCCCGCGGTTCTCGGCAGTGATCGCAAGGACCACTGGAATGCTTGGACGGATTGGGATACGGGCCAGGTCCACGCCTCCGACGCCGCCTCGGTGCAAAGCCTGTCTCTTATACACATCTGACGCTGCCGACGAATCGAGTCGCGGGGGGGGGGGGGGGGGGGGGGGGGG
>JARFQS010000473.1 GCA_029287645.1 Thermoanaerobaculia bacterium
CGATGTCGCCGACGAAGGGGCGTACTCGCTGGCCGTCCGGGTCGCCGACTTGAAGAGAATTCGGGTGCGGCGGCGTGGCCTGTCGATCGTCAAGGGCTGGCTCGAGGACGATACGGGCCGCCTGCCGGCCGTGTGGTTCAACAGACCCTACCTGCCGCGACAGATCGAGGAGGGGGAGCTGTACCTGGTTCATGGTCGGGTCCGGCGGCGGTCCGACAGGTTGGAGATGATGAACGCGAGCTGCGAGCTGGCGAGTCAGGCTCTGCTCGGCGGGCGTATCGTCTCCGTGTACAGCTCCATGGGGGGTCTCGGTCCCTCCTTGCTACGCAAGCTGCAGCGGCAGGCTCTGGGCGAGCTGGCCATGGACTGCCTGGTGGATGATGTGCCGTCGAGGCTGAGGCGTCGCCACGGCCTGCCTTCGTGGGGGGAGGCATTGATGCAGGTCCATCAACCCGAGGATGGCGCCGATGTGAGCCTCCTCAATGAACGGCGCAGCGCGGCCCACAGAAGATTGATCTACGGCGAGTTCCTCGAGCTGCAAGTCGAGCTCGCCTTGCTGCGCTCCCTCGAGACTCGGAAGAAGAAGGGTCATCGTTATGAGGTTGGGAAGGCGATCCACAAGTTGATGCAGGAGGTGCTGCCGTTTCGTCTCACGGGTGCTCAGGAGCGGGCGCTGCGCGAGATCCTCGAGGATCTCGAAAGGCCTTTCCCGATGCTCAGGCTTTTGCAGGGTGATGTGGGTAGCGGGAAGACGATCGTGGCGGCGCTGGCTCTGATAGCAGCTATGGAGAACGGCATGCAGGGAGCCTTCATGGCACCGACGGAGCTCCTCGCGGCCCAGCACTTCAGGACCCTGAGGCGACTGCTCGAGCCGAGATTCCGGATAGCTCTTCTGACCGGGTCTGGGGCCGACGCGAGCGCGGTGCGGCGCGGCCTGGCCGACGGTTCGATCCAGCTGGCAGTCGGCACGCATGCCCTGATTCAAGAAGGTGTTGCTTTCGAGCGTCTCGCCCTGGCGATCGTCGACGAACAGCACCGATTCGGAGTGGTCCAACGACAGATACTGCAGCAAAAAGGTCAACGCCCTGACATGTTGGTGATGACCGCGACTCCGATCCCACGCTCGCTGGCTCTGACAGCCTACGGAGATCTGTCTCTGTCGGTCATCGACGAGCTCCCACCCGGACGCAGGGAGGTGGTCACCAGGGTCGTTCCGCAAGATCGCCGCGATTCGGTGTATGGCTGGCTGGCCGAGCGCCTCGAAAAGGGAGGGCAAGCCTACGCGGTCTTTCCGATGATCGACGAGAGCTCGGAGCTGCGCTGCGCATCGATCTCCGGACAGGGCGAGACACTTCGTCGGCTTCTGTCCAAGTGGCCGTCCGAGATCCTGCATGGCAGGGTGGAGGCCGAGGATCGTGAGAGGATCATGGAGTCGTTCGCTGCTGGCGAGATCCGGCTCCTCGTGGCGACCACAATTGTCGAGGTTGGAGTGGATGTCCCCGAGGCGACGGTGATGGTCATCGAAAGTGCAGAGAGATTCGGTCTGGCCCAGCTCCACCAGCTTCGGGGGAGAGTGGGGAGAGGAGGCGAGAGATCCTATTGCGTTGCGCTGCATGGCCAGCTGACGGAAGAGGCAGAGAGGCGGTTGGGCGTGTTTGCGGAAAGCAATGACGGGTTCCGAATCGCCGAGGCCGATCTCGAGATCCGCGGACCGGGTGATCTGCTCGGTAAGCGCCAGGCCGGCGAGCCTCTCTTCAGGGTGGCCAATATCGTGACAGATAGGATGTGGCTGGACAGATCGCGAGCCGATGCCAAGGAGCTCCTTGAGAATCTCGAGGGCGAAGGAGCACAGCCCTTCATGCAACGAATGGAACGCAAAGCCAGAGGGCAGTATCAGAGGTTGGCCGGGGGTTGAGCATGAGGGTGCTCCTCGTGGCCAACACTCTTCCGCCCGGCGATGTGTCTGGGGTGGGAGAGCAGGTGCTCCAGCTGGCGGCAGGTCTCGAGGCGGCAGGCCATCGAGTCGAGGTTCTGGGCCGAGGTACGGGCGGCGCTCGAGGACCGAAGGTGCTCTTCCCCTTGATGGTAGTACCCGCATTCCTGCAAGCCTTGCGTCGCTTCCGCCCAGATGTTGTCCAAGTGCATGAGTCGGATGGCGCTCTGGTGGCTCTATTGACCAGGATCGCAGCCCCCGTGTTGGAGCCGAGCCCCTTGTTGATTGCACTCCTGCAAGTCAGCTACGTGGAGGAACTGAAAGCTGTGCGCCCCTTGAGATGGAGGGGGACGAGACTCGGATCTCCCGGCTCGAGAGAGTGGGTGTTTCGGCTTGTCAAGGCACCGGTGCAGGTGGCGTTCGGTTCCTTCACCGCCTGGCTGAGCGATGTGGTTCTGGCACCGAGTCATCAGACTGCGCTCGAGATCGAAAGGGACTACGGCGTCGAACCCGTGCTCGTGTTGCCCAACGTGACAGGGGGGCGCAGAATCGAGGCGGCAACGCCGCAAGAGCCAGCAGAAGCGCCAGGCTATCTCCTGTTCGTGGGTAGGT
>JARFQS010000482.1 GCA_029287645.1 Thermoanaerobaculia bacterium
GAATCGGTAGCGCAGTTGCTCCTCGAGCCCGGTCGCATTCATGAGCTTCTCCAACATCGCGCGCCATGCTAGCACTGCCCCACCGCCACTGCGATACTGCAGGCGCGCCACTCGACTATCTTCGACCGAACCGCCGCTCCAGCTCGATGTCCGCCATCTTCAAGACGATCGGCCGACCGTGAGGGCACGCGAAGGGCTGCTCCGCCGCGAAGAGCTCGGTTACCAAAGCCTCCATCTCCTCGGCGGAGAGCTGATGGTGCATCTTCACGGCCGCGCGGCAGGACTGGCTCGCGGCCAGGACTTCCAAGAGGCGCACCTTGAGATCCTCCACGGTGGTCTCGATCTCGCCCGTATCACCCGCCAGACTGGCCAGCATTTGCTCGGCGAGGCGCGGAGTCAGGACGGCGGGTGTGGCACTAACGGCCACCACATTGCCCGACATCTCTCCCAAGGAGAAACCGAGTCGTTCCAACTCGGTCGCCATCTCCGACAGCCTCATCGACTCAGCCGGTGCCAGCTCGAGAAGAATCGGCTCCAGGAGGCGTTGACTTCGCACTACGGTTTCCGCGAGCTGGCGACGAAATCTCTCGTACAGGACCCTCTCATGGGCCACATGCTGGTCCACCAGGTAGAGTCCATCGGGGCCTTCCAGCAAGATCAGGGTCCCTTTGTACTGGCCGAGAAGCCGAAAGGGGCGCGCCTCACCTGATCTTCCACTCAAGGGAACGGGAGACCTGACGAGAGGAGCGAAGGCCACATCGGCCAGTCTTTCCTCCCTCTTCGCCGACTCCATGTTCTCGAGCTCCCTGACTTCGCTTTCGCCGCCGTCCACCCTCCCTTCGCCGTACCAGCCTCCTTTTCGTTGTCCCAGTCCCTGCCAGACCAGCGGCGTGCCAGGCACCCCCTCGGGTTCTTCCAAAGGGGCCGTCTCCTCCCCTCTGGCTCGCTCCAGAGCACCCTGGAGGCAAGACGAGAGTCGCCCGAAGAACCGACCATCCCTGAAGCGCACCTCGGCCTTCTGCGGATGAACGTTGACGTCCACCTCTTCGGGTGGAATATCCAAGAAAAGGAAGAGAGCCGGAAAGTCCTCACTGCGCCACGTTTCTCGGACCGACCGATAGAAAGCGGCCATCACGGTCCGATCCCTCAGGAGCCGCCGATTGACAAACGTGAAGATCCGGCGACCGCGGCCCTGTTGGCGATTCCCGACCAGACCCCAGATACGCTCTCCGCCAGGGCCGGATTGGGAGAATTCGACCAACTCCCGACTCGCTGGAGCGCCGAACAGCTCACCAACTCGACGCCGGGCCGCCTCGAGATCTTCGCCGGCAGGAGGGGTATCGAGGAGAGTACGCCCCTCGTGCAAGAGGGTAAAGCCGATCTCAGGCCGGGCCAGGGCATAGCCCTGCACCACCTCCGTGGCCCTGCGCAGCTCGGTCCGGACGGTCTTGAGAAATTTGCGTCGTGCCGGGACGTTGAAGAACA
Organism: Thermoanaerobaculia bacterium; assembly: GCA_029287645.1. Taxonomy (GTDB): domain Bacteria; phylum Acidobacteriota; class Thermoanaerobaculia; order Multivoradales; family JAHEKO01; genus JAUVRX01. Next base: position 1,486 of record JARFQS010000482.1, read on the forward strand.
GGGAGCGGACCTCGACCACGGTTCCCGTCGGGCACGCTGCTGGCTCCACGGATCGCACGTGCCCTCCGTCGATTCGGATGCGGTGTCCTTCGCCCGGCTCCGTAGCCGAGGTCAGCTCGACTCGGGCGACGGCCGAGATGGCAGCGAGCGCCTCGCCCCGAAAACCCAGGGTCGCGACACCTTGCAGGTCGTCGAAGCTTCCGATCTTGCTCGTCGCGTGACGATCGAAGGCCAACAGAGCATCGTCGCGATCCATCCCGACACCGTCGTCGGTCACACGTATGGAGCGTTTGCCCCCGGCTTCGAGCTCGACACGAATCGAGCGGGCCCCGGCATCGACGGAGTTTTCCACCAACTCCTTGACGACCGACGCCGGCCGCTCGACCACCTCGCCAGCCGCGATCTGGCTGATCAGCCGATCATCGAGGATCTGGATCGTTGTCACGTGGCGCCTCCTACCTCCGGGAGGTGAGTCCTCGACGGAAATCTAGAACTGCCTCCGGGCCGGCACGATCAGTCTTGCTCGATCGTTGCCTTCGACCTAGCCAACGGCATATACGCCCGATCAGTGTACTCCCGAACCATGCGACTCGCCGAGAAGCGGGCGCCGAGCGTGGCCATCGAGCGCTTCATCATCTCGATCCAGCGAAGGGGGAGACCCTGGGGATCGCGCTCGTAGTAGGTGGGGAGAACCTGTTCCTCCAGAATCGAATAGAGTGAATTGGCGTCATTCTGGTCCTGCACCCACTCCTCGGCAGCCATCTCGCCGGAACCGATCGACCACCCGTTGTCTCCGTCGAAGCCCTCCGGCCACCATCCATCGAGAATGCTGCAGTTGAGAACACCGTTGACGGCCGCCTTTTGACCACTGGTACCACTGGCCTCGAGCGGGCGACGGGGTGTGTTCAACCAGACGTCCACTCCCTGGACCAACATCCGGCCGACGCGCATGTTGTAGTTCTCGATGAAAGCGACCCTTCCTTCCAGGTCGGACTCCTGGCTGAGCATGTACAGGTGCTGGATCAGCTCCTGGGCCGGTCGATCCGCGGGGTGTGCCTTGCCGGCCAGCAGAATCCTCACGGGCCGGTCGCTGTTTCGCACGATGCCTCGCAGTCGGTGGAGGTCACTGAAGAGCAGGCCAGCCCGCTTGTAGGTGGCGAATCGCCTCGCAAACCCGATGGTCAGGGCCTCCTCTTCGAAGAAATCCGAGACCTCTCGCAGCTTGGAGGGTCGTCGCCCATGCCTCGCGTATTGCTCCAGGAGGCGTGACCTCGAGAATCTCAACAGGCGCTCCTTCTGGGACTGATGGGCTGCCCACAGGTCCTCATCGGAGAGCTGGTAGACGAATTCCCAGGCCTCCGGGTCCAGGAGTGTCTCCTGCCAGTCCGGTCCGAGCTGCAGCGCGAACAGGTTCTGGAGATCGGTTCCCAGCCAGGTCGGGACGTGAATCCCGTTCGTGATCGGCTGAATCACCGGTTCTTCGTGCGGCGGCTGATCAAACAGATGACGCCACATCCGATCCGCGACTTCCGCATTCAACCGACTCACTCCGTTGGCGAAGCTGCTGGTGCGCAGGGCGAATGCAGTCAAATTGAACGGCTGATCGGGCTCACCGTGGTCGGGATTGCCAACTTTCAACAGCCGCTCGGAGCTCGTGCCCAGGGGCTCGGCCCACGGGTCCAGGTAGCTGGTAGCGAGGTCGGGATCGAACTGCTCATTGCCCGCTGGAACCGGGGTGTGGGTCGTGAAGGCCACGTTCTCACCGACACCGCCGAGGGCCGCTTCGAAATCGAGCCCCGCGGAGCCAACCACTTCCTTCATCCGCTCCAACTGCAGAAGAACACTGTGCCCTTCGTTGATATGCCAGAGGGCGGGCTCGATGCCTAGAGCCCGGAGTGCCTTGACACCTCCAACCCCCAGCACCATTTCTTGCACCAGCCGCATTTCCCGGCCACGCACATAGAGGACCTTGGCGATCGGCCGATCTGCGGGGTCGTTGGCCCGCAGGTCCGTATCCAGAAGAAGAATCGGAACACGACCGACCTGAGCGACCCAGACCTTCGCCTGGACCTCCCGACCCGGTAGCGGAACTCCTACGACGACGTCGCGACCTCTCTCGTCCATCGCCGGCCTCACCGGGAGGCGGTTGAAGTCGTAGTCCGGATAGATATGCTGCTGAATGCCATCGGCATCGATGGCCTGACTGAAGTAGCCCGAGCGGTACAGGAGGCCGACGCCCACGAACGGCAGACCCAGATCACTGGCGCTCTTGCAGTGGTCTCCACTGAGCACACCGAGCCCCCCCGAATAGATTGCCAGGGATGGATCCAGGCCATACTCCATGGAGAAATAGGCCATCGGACCACCATCGTGGTCGGGATACCGGCGATCGAACCAGGTCTCCGCGCCAGCATTCATGTACCTGTCGAAGGCCTGGATGACGTGGGAATACGAGCTCATGAAGGCATCGCTATTGACCAGCTCCTCCCACTGGGCGCGTTCGATGTTGAGCAGCAGATTGACCGGGTTGCGATAGCGGGCCCAGGAGTCGACCTTGATCGAGGAGAATAGCTGCCTGGCTCGCGGCATCCAACTCCACCAGAGGTTGTAGGCCAGGTCGTAGAGTCGTTCTACTTCTCGGGGCAGCTCGATATCGGCCACCTGCCGACACGGGATCTTGATACGTCGGTTGCTTTCGGGCAAACCACCACCTCACGTTAGGGTCTAGAATCTCGAAGCGTACGGGGAATGGAGCACCACTCCCCCCGGAGAATTTCAGCGCGCCAGGATATCATCCCGCCCATGACTCGACGAGCCTCGGGCATTCTTCTGCACCCCACGTCTCTGCCGGGGCCCTTCGGCATCGGCGACCTCGGACCTGAGTCTCGCGGGTTCCTGCAATGGTTGAATTCAGCCGGACAGACCGTCTGGCAGATGCTGCCCCTGGTTCCTCCAGGTGCTGGCAACTCGCCGTACGACGGAGCCTCGGCCTTCGCAGGTAACCCACTGCTGATCTCACCCAGTGACCTGGTCGAGGTCGGTCTTCTCATGGACTCCGACCTGGACGATGCACCCGACTTCGAGCTCCGGACGATCCACTTCCAACAGGTCGCCACCTGGAAGAGCGATCTCCTGAGGAACGCATGGCACCGATGTGCCAGCTCGACCGCGAACCAGCAGCGAGAGCAGTTCGAGAGCTGGGCTCGAGCACCTGGTCAGGGTCCTTGGCTCGAAGACTGGGCTCTATTCATCTCGTTGAAGCAACACTTCCAGGAAAAGCCATGGATGGACTGGCCGTCCGATCTTCGTACCCGCGACACCGACGCTCTCACCGCAGCGGCACGAGAGCTGCGAGAGGAGATCGACTACCACAAGTTCATCCAGTATCTATTCGCCTCACAATGGTCTCGCTTGCGAGAAACCGCCACCCAGAACAACATCCGCCTACTCGGAGACATGCCCTTCTATGTGGCCCTGGACAGCGCCGATGTCTGGGCGCATCGCGAGTTGTTCAAGGTGGACGTCGACGGGCAGCCTCTAGCAGTCGCGGGAGTGCCGCCCGACTACTTCAGTCCGACCGGGCAGCGGTGGGGCAACCCGGTCTTTCGATGGGAGCAACACGCGGCGGATGGGTATCTGTGGTGGACGCAACGAGTCGGATTCAGCCTGACGCAGTACGACATGGTCCGCATCGATCACTTTCGGGCGTTCGCCAGCTACTGGGAGATCGATGCCCAAGAGCCTACGGCGATCCACGGAGAGTGGGTATCCGGACCTGGGAATGGCCTCTTCGAGAGACTCCGAGAGGTACTCGGTGAGCTACCCCTGGTGGCTGAGGATCTCGGCCACATCACCTCGGATGTCAGGGACCTGAAACAGCAGCTGGGGCTCCCCGGAATGAAGGTTCTGCAGTTCGGATTCGATTCCGAAGATAGCGAGCACCTACCCCACAACTATAGCAGAGACACCGTCGCCTACACGGGAACGCACGACAACGATACCGCGGTGGGTTGGCTCGCCGACATCGAGGCCGACAAACACGACTCGGTTCTCGACTACGTGGGTGGGCGCGGCACTGAGACTCATTGGGACCTGATGCGATGCATCCTGACTTCCGTCGCAGACATGGCCATCTTCCCGATCCAGGATGTCTTGGGGCTCGGCAGCCCTGACCGCATGAATACCCCTGGATCCTCCGAAGGCAATTGGGCGTGGAGGCTCGAGGAGGGAAGCCTCGACTCCCGAATCGCGGACCGGTTGCAAAGGGTGACAGCTTTGACGGGACGTCTCGGTGACCGACACCCGAGGTCGCTGCCTTGAAGCCGGCCTCCCGACCGTTGGACTCGGTGCCCGGAGCCATCTGGAC
>JARFQS010000535.1 GCA_029287645.1 Thermoanaerobaculia bacterium
TCGATTATCTCACAGGCTGGAGGGACCCTCTGGGATCTCCGACGCCTCGATCGAAGCGAGGAAATCGGAGAGCTGGTCCCAGACGATTGCGTGACTCAACAGGTCGTTGTGGCCCGCTGATGGAACCTCGAGCCATGCCGCACTCGAAGCTGCCGCCACTTCCCGACCCTGTTCCACAGGAATAATGCGATCCGCCGAACCATGAATGGCCAGGACCGGGCAGGTGATCTTCTGGGCCGCCTTGGTGGACTCGTACCTGTCGGTCACCGCCAGATCCACCAGCCATCGAGGAAAGTGGGAGGCCCCGACATCGGCGAGCGAGGTCCAGGCGCTCATGGTGACGAGTCCGCTACAGCCATCGGGCTCGGCGGCCACGATTCCGATGCCGACGGCGGCTCCCAGGGACCAGCCCACAACCACCGTCGGTCGGGTGTCGAAGTAGTCCCTCATCCATCCCAGCACTACCGAGCCGGCCTCCAGGAGGGAGGTCTCGGAGGGCACACCGGTGCTGCGCCCGTAGCCGGGATAGTCGAGCGCCACGAACGGGACCTCGAGAGCCATCAACTCTTCGAACAGCCCCGATTGACGCATGGTCTCCAGATTCTCGCCGTTGCCGTGCAAGAACAACACCGCAGGCCGAGTCGGAGCCAGGTTGCGATCTTCATAGACCCAGGCCGTGATCCGGGCTCCGTCCCGGAGGCTCCAATCCTGGCTTCTCAAGGGTCGAGGCGCTTCCGGCACGTTGACCGGCGGAGCTGGATAGACGATGTGGCGCACGGAGCAGCCGAGCAGGAAGAGACAGAGCACGGGTCCGACGAATCGCGACGGCCGGCTCACCCAAGCCCCCTATCCCGCCCCCTCCTCGTCGGGGACTTCCAGGCCGAGCCTATGCAACAGGTTTTGCATGATCCGGGCGGTCAGCCCCCATACCTGTCGCGATCCCAAATGGTAGACGCGGATCATCCGTTCGACACCGTCGATCTTCACGATCCGATCTTCGACGACCCGAAAATCGGTAAAGGCCAGCAGAGGCACCGAGAACACCTCCGCGATCTCGTCCTCGTTGATGTTCGGCTCGAGCCGACTGGGCACCGCACCGACGCAGGGCATGATCCTGAAGCCGCTCGGTGTTTCGGCCTCGTCCAGCTCACCGAGTCGGACGACCTGCCGCGTATCGAACCCCAGCTCCTCCTCGGTCTCGCGCAAAGCTGCGGTCCAGTGGTCCTCTCCGATCTCGCGACCGCCGCCCGGGAACGCGATCTGACTCTTGTGCTGCGGCAGCGACTCGGCTCGTTTGGTGAGCAGAGTCCAGAGCTCCCCAGCATCCACGAACAGCGGAACGAGAACTGCCGCCGGACGGGCATCGCTGGGGGGCAGCCGACTCGGCGCCGGCGTCGTCAGCCGGTTGCGCACTTCCTGGATCCAACTGCTCGGGCCTTTTTCTTCGGTCATCACTCGGTCTCCCGTTCGGGCAGGGACAGGCCGGTCACCGAAAAGACCTGGCTGCTGTCCCCGATTCCGGGCATTCTCAGCCTCAGATCATAGAAGCTCTGATCTCTCTCGTCCCACCAGCTCGGATGTCGGGCCACTGCATCGAGCTGACCGACATGAAACGCGACCCGTCCGTTCGGCTGCAGCACCATGTTTCCCAGCTCACCACCTCCGACCTCGAGCTCGGGCTCGGCACCCCCACCAAACTCGAGGTACACGGAATCGAGCGGCGATGGCGAGGCGATCAGAAGCTCCGCCTGCGCATCGCCCTCCATCTGCCACCTTCCATCGCCTCGCAGCCTGACGGTGTTCCGGAGGGATCGAACCCAGGCCCCCCGACCCAGGATCTCACCGAACCCGGGCAAAGAGCGCTGACTGGTCTCCAGCGGCAAATAGCTCGCTGGAAGACTCGTCGCGTGCTGCATTCGACCGTCTTTCTCGATCGGCGAACCCACCGGCGAAAGCCACACCGGATACAGGAACAGCCCAGAGAGGGCGGCCGTGATCCAAATCCAGCGGGCTCGAGGCCGACGGGCCGGCACGAACCAGAGGGCTCCGAACAGCGGCACGAACCACCGATTTCCGATGGCTGTTGCGCCACCTGCGAAATCGAAGGGTGACAACAAGCAGATCAACCCGACCGCCAAGAAGCTGGTGGCGACCAGACTCGATCGCCCCGAGCCCATGGTCCACAGACCGAAGACGAGAACCGTCGGAAAGAAATACGGCAGCAGCCCCAGGTGCCGTCCGGCGATCGAGTAGGCGGCATTCCAGGCCGTCAGGCGGCCGCTCACGCGCGCCGGGAAGGGTCTTTCCGGCGATGCCTCGAAGGGACTCGAGAGGGACTCCCCGTTCAAGTCGCTCAGGGAGTCCTGGCCTTTCGGCTCGGCAGCCACCAGAACGGAGGACGATGGCTCCGGAAACGGCAGCTGCCATCGACCCGCCCTGCCCCACTCGACCACTCCAGAGAGAGCGAGCACGGAGATGGCACCCAGAGTGAGAAATGTCGAAGCAGCTCTCCGGCGGTCCCGGGGCGCCGCGACCGCTGCTGGGATGACCAGGACGGAGAAAACGGGGTTGTAGGCAGTCGCCAGACCCAGCAGGAGTCCGGCGGCTCCCCACCTCCAGCCGATCCTGGCGCGGGTGGGCAGGGGTCTGTACAGGTCCGAGGGACCCTCCGAGACCGGCTCTTCGAGCCCATAGACCAGGTAGAAGGCAGCGACGACCAGGGTCAGCAGAAAGATCGGCGGCTCAGCCACCTGAAGGTAGCGAAAGGTCACCGAGGCGAAAAGAAACAGGGCGACGAGCCAAGGTGCCGTGGAGCCGAGCCGCGAATAGAGGCGGCGACTCGCCAGACCCACGGTCAGGCACAGTAGCAGGAGGTTGGCCGCTGTCGGCCCCCTGGTCGGGGCAACGCCGACGAAAGGCGCCAGAAACACGGAATAGAAGATGGGGCGGGCGAAAACCGGCTCTTCGTCGATACGCCCGTTGCGCAGGTGCAGGCCGGTGATCTCGATACCCTTGTCTGCCACCCGGTTCCGATCACTGCCGTCGAAGACGACGTCCAGGTCCAGGGCCAGGCTCTCCGCCTGGAGGACGTGGGTCGCCTCTTCCCCGATCCAGCGTGGCCAACCGGGCCGCCCGAAGATCAATACTGCCAGACCCCACAGGGCCACCAGTATGACGAGGAGCATCGAGCTCCTACGACCACCAGCGATTGTCCAAGAGCTCGTCATGGCCTATTTCAAGATGCTGTACCACCACGGCCCGCCGAGCGAGCGGAATCCCGCAATCTCGGCAATATGCGGTTCGACGATCAGGAGTCGTCCGCCGAGGGGACGGCGGACTTCTGCTTCCAGAATCGTCGACTCACCAGGCGCCACTGGGCGGGCGAACCGAAACCAGCGCGGGTCCATCGGCTCCTGTGCCGCCCCCTGGCGCCAGTGAATCTCCAGAACCAGTCCGCCAGTATCCTCTCTGCTCGGCAGCCATCGAGACAACCCTGTGTTGCGAAGCTCGATGCGAAGGCGGCGGCGCTCGCCCTCCGGCCAGGGCTCCTCCGCCCCTTCGACTTCGATCTCTCCTTGCACCCGGTACCAAAATCGGGTCGTCGGTGGCTCCAGGTCGGGCCTGCCAGGACCGGGTGGAGCCAATTCACTCAACTCCCGACAGGCGTCTGCAACTGCGGCGGCCGCCACGGCCGGATCGTGATTCGACCGCACATAGCTACGGGCGGCTTCGGCCATGTCGCGGAGTTGGCTTCGACTGCCCAGCAGCCTGCCGAGGCGAGTGCCCAGGGTCTCCACCTCTGCTTCGCCCAACGGGACCTTGACCACCACGTCGTCGGGCAACTCGGCCGATTGGGCGTAGTCGGAGACGATGACCGGGCGGCCCACCGCAAGGACCCGCAGGAGTGACGCCGATGTCTCTCCAGCCGTCGGGTAGCGCAGATTGACACAGAGATCGCAGGCACTGATCGCCGCCTCGAACTCGGAATAGTCGAGAAAGCCGGTGATGTGGACTCGATCCGCGACTCCGAGCCGACGGGCCTCTCCCTCCAGATCCAGAGCGGGTGAGACCTCCCCCGCGATGACCAGATGCGTTCCTGCCAACTCCTCTCTCGCCAGGGCGGCGATGACCCGCTCCGTACGCTTGATGGGCGTCTGGAATCCGAAGGAGCCGAGCAGTGGAGTCCCGGCATCCAAACCGAGACGACTCCGAAACTCCAGGCCCGCCTCGGGATCCGGACGCTCTGGCAGAGGTACGCCCATCGGTACCTTGCGAACCTGCAGCTCCGGATCGTTCTCGGCGATGGTCTCGACGGCCCAATCGCTGTGTACCAGCACCCCGCGCTGCAAGCGAAGGAGCGTTCGATGGGCATGCAGTGTAAAGAGTGCCGACTGACCGATTTCCCACCACTTTCGAGCTTGTCCGACGGCCTCGCCAATCCAGCCGTGATCCGCCTCGAGGCGTGCGAGGTACGGTTCCAGGACCCCTTCCGCCAGAGTCAGCTCTACCGCCAGGTGATGCAGTACCAGGTCGTGCAAGGTGAGCACGCCAGGGTGCTCGAGAGCCAAGGCCTCGACCCCTTCGTGGTAGCGGTTGTTGCCCATTTGATAGAGAGGTAGTCGCCCTGCTTTGCCGGTCACTTCCGCCGGCTGCGGATTCCAACGTTCGATGACGGCTTCATCGACGGGCAGTCCGGGCAGACGAATCACCCGGACATCGCACAGGCTCGCCAGATTGGGCAACAGGTCGAGGCTGTAGTCGGCGATCCCCGAGCGCACCGGGGGCAACGGCGAGACGTAGTCGATGGCTAGCTGATTCGCCATGGGTCGGACCTGGAGGGAGCACGCATCTCAGTCTGCAGATTTCTTGTCCGACCGGCTGCCATCACCCATCTGGTGCTCCAACCAGGACTCGATGAAGGGATCGACTCCGCCGTCCAGGACCCGATCGGCATCTCCCACCTCGATGTTGGTGCGATGGTCCTTGACCATGCGATAGGGGTGGAGGACGTAGCTTCGGATCTGACTGCCCCAGGCGATATCCATCTTCTTGCCCTCTTTGGCAGCCGCCTCCTCTTCACGCTTGCTGATCTCGAGGTCGTAGAGGCGTGATCTGAGAATCTTCATGGCAGTGGCGCGGTTCTTGTGTTGGCTCCGCTCGTTCTGACAGGCCACCACGATCCCGGAGGGAAGGTGCGTGATGCGCACGGCCGACTCGGTCTTGTTGACGTGCTGGCCGCCAGCCCCGGAGGCACGGTAGGTGTCGACACGAAGGTCGCCATCGTTGATCTCGATCTCGACGTCGTCATCGACTTCCGGGTAGACGAAGACGGAGGCGAACGACGTGTGGCGCCGACTGGCGGCATCGTAGGGACTGATTCTCACCAGCCGGTGAACCCCGGACTCGCCATTCAGGTAGCCATAGGCATAGTCGCCGCGCACGGCGAAGGTGGCGCTCTTGATGCCCGCCTCCTCCCCCTCGAGACGGTCCAGGAGCTCGGTCTCGAAGTTGTTCTGCTCGGCCCATCGAAGGTACATCCGCAGGAGCATCTCGGCCCAGTCCTGCGATTCCGTGCCTCCCGCTCCCGGGTGCACCGCTACCAGCGCGCTCTTGTCATCGTCCGCTCCCGAAAGCTTGAGCTGCAGCTCCAGCTGGTGGAGCTCGATCTCCAGGCGCTTCAGGAAGTCCTCGACTTCCTCGTCTCCCTCCCCTTCTGCGAGGAGCTCCTTCCAGGCGGCCAGCTCTTCGGCGTCCTCTCGCAGTCGATGCATGGTCGCCAGCCGCTTTTCGAGACTACGCCGCTTCTGCAGCAGCGGTGCGGCCCCGGAGCGGTCATCCCAGAAGCCAGGAGCCTCCATCTGTTTGTCGATCGCTTGGAGTTGTGCTTCGAGCTCGGAACCTTCAAAGATACCCCCGAAGAGTCAGGAGTCGAGATTCGAGCTGGGCGAGGTGCTGCTGGATCTCTGGTGAGGTCATGATGGTCTTACCTCCTGCGGCCGACGAATATAGCAAAGCCGCCCACCAGGCAGCAGAGCAAAGGCACCAACCAGGGCGCCCGGGTGAAAAGTGTCAAATCGCTGCGACCGACGACCTGGGCCTCGAGAAGACCCTCCTCGCCGACTCCCAGCTGCTGCTGCACCGACCCGTCGGGGCCAATGATCGCGGAAACGCCGGTGATGGCCGCCCGCAGCACCGTACGCCGATTCTCCGCGGCTCGGAACCGAGCCGCACGATAGTGCTGCCAGGGCGCCCAGGTATCACCGTACCAGGCGTCGTTGGTGATGGTCACGAGCAGCGTCGCACCATGTCTGACCTGCTCCGCTACCCCTCGGGCGAAGATGATCTCGAAGCAGATGGCGGTTCCCACCTCCTGCTTCTGCCAACTCAGCAGGGCCGGGCTGCGTCCCGCAGTGAAGTCGCCGGCATTCCTGGCCAGGCTGCTCAAGAACGGCAGCCACTCGGCCATGGGCACGAACTCCCCGAAAGGCACCAGCCTACGCTTGTCGTAGCGCTCCTCTCCTGCCGAACTCGAAACCAGCAGTGCCGAGTTGGTGGGGCCCTCCGCAGATTCCAGCACCGAGTTGAGCAACACCGAGCAGCCCTTCCTCGCCAGACGGCCGACATCGGCGCGCAATCCAGCGTCACGACCCCACGAGTACGGCCACGCCGCACTCTCCGGCCAGACGACAAGAACGCCGGGAGCATCGCAAGCCTGTTCGGACAGCTCGAGCAGCCGACGGTAGTTGTTTTCCACCTGTTCTCTGTCCCACTCCACCAGGTTCTGGATGTTGGGCTGCAGAACCCTCACCGTCACCGTGTCGGCATCGCGTCCCGGCACGATCGCGGCGGAGCTCCATACCCCCAAGGCCAACACGACGATGACCGAACCCACGGTCAGCGCGGCGGGTTGCCATCTCCTGACGGCTACGGCTCGAGCCACACCGTTGTTGGCGAAGAGCAGGAGAAAAGAGACGCCATAACAGCCGATCCAGGCCGCCAGAGGTAGTGCCCCGGGCAGATCCACCCATGCGTTGGCAGCCAGATTCCAGGGAAATCCCCCCAGAAAATGAGCTCGAAGCCATTCCACAGCGACCCAGAGGGCCGGCGGTCCCAGCAGGGCAAGCGCTCCGCCTCTTTGCCACACGGGCTTGGCCAAGACAGCGAAGAGAGCCGTGTAGGAGCCCTGATAGACGCCTACCCCCACCACGGCGAGAGCGGCCAACCAGGGTGGGAGTTGGCCGTAGGTCTCGAGCGTTGGGGCGATCCACGGAACCGAGACCAGCCAGAATGCCATCCCGTGCAGGAGGCCGAGAAGCCAAGCTCTCGGGTGGCCCAAAACAAGGAGCAAGGGGACGAGCGCCACCCAGCTGACGACGTTGAGTGGCTGGCGGGCGAAGCAGAGCGCCCAGACCGCGCCGCCAGCGAGAGCCAGAAGCGAAGGTCCGAGGCGATGAGCTGGGGAACGCGTCAAGAGTGGACTGGCTGGGAGAGGTCGGAGGAGTGCCACGAAAAGAGCCTGGGACTCGGTCTTCGCCCGGTCGCCGAGCCCCGCTGGCCGCTAGCGCGTCACCCAGGTGTCGAGTCGATAGGACTTGCGCACTCTCTCCGCCACCGTCTCTGCCTCTTTCGGATCGACGTAGGGGCCGATGCGTACCCGATACATCGTCTGGCCCCTGACATCCACAGGGGACAGAAAAGCCGGGTAGCCACCGCTGGTCAGCGTCTGAATCAACTGCCTCGCCTGCTGCTGATCCGTCGATGAGAAGACCTGGATCACGTGCTCGCCCTGCCCGGGAGCCGCAGTATCTGCTGACTGCGTCGGAGCGGTCTCGACAGGTGTCGGTGCCGGTTCGGCCCGTGCCTCTCTGGTCTCGGGCTGCGACGACGAAGGTGCCTCGACTGCCGGTTCCGCAGCGTCTGTGTCCCCACTCACATCCTGCAGCAGTGTCGTTTCGCTGCTCGGACTCTCGACAGCCTGTGCGGGCTCCATACCGGTGGCCCCCGGATCAGGCTTCTCTGCAAAGAAGTTGAGCTCGCCGACCTCCGGAGTCTCGCCTTCCTCCCCGGCGTCGGGCGACACGACTTCGGCAACTTCGATCGTCGGCCGATTCGAGTCGGCACCGCGGCCAACCCAGACTCCCGAGATGAAAGCGATGACCACACAGACGAGCAAGACCACGAACACCATCAGGACCTGCCTGTTGGTGAGCGCGATCTCGTAGTAGCTGGGTTCGTTGGACTGACTCACGGCTCAATCGACTCCACCGTTGTGGATTAGTGCCCGGACTCCG
>JARFQS010000581.1 GCA_029287645.1 Thermoanaerobaculia bacterium
CTCGCCCGGCTCGAGTCGGTCGACCTCTCGTTCTCTTGTCACCAGATAGGCAGGAAGGCCGCCCGAGCTCCGGATACGAAGCTCCTCGATCGACAAGTGAAGACGCTCTTCGATCTCCGGGGTCGGGTCCAGGACGACATCCGATTTGTCGAGGGTGGCGTCAGTTAATCGCCCCAGGTAGAACTTCAAGCCATGGGCTCGGGTGTGGGCCACGATAATCTGAGCGGCCTCCCAATCGGGTTCCTGGCGGAGGTGCTCCGCGATAGGACGCATCGAAGCCTGCATCCGCATGACCGGGCCCAAATGCACGAGCTGCGACGACAGGGTCATCCAGATCAGGAGGGCCGCCAAAGCCATGCCGGCAAGACGGGTCTCGGTGAGGCCCCGCTTCAAGGACCATCCAGCTGCGATCACACCAGCAACAGCCAGGCCCAGAAGCGGTAGAAACCAAGTGTCCAGCTCCACCGTGTTCGGGAGAGACCCCTTCCGGGTCACGAGTACTACGACGGCCAGGCCGAGGCCGACCAGGAAGAGCAGTTGAATACCAACGAGGACCACCAAGGCCCGACTCTTCCCCCGAGGTAACAGTCCGTTGGCCAACCAGAGAGCGATACCAGGAAACAATGGCAGAACGTAGGTCAGCAGCTTGGAGCCACTGAGGGAGAGGAGAAGCAACGGGACGACTATCCATCCGAGCAGGGCATGACCGACAGGACGCTGGCCCTCGCGTACCGCATCCCTTTTGCCAATGAAGGTCAATGGGATCAACGGAGTCCAGGGAAGCCAGCCGACCAGGAGGACCGGTACGAAATACCAAAAGGGCTGACTCCTGCCGTGCGCCTTCGAGAGGAAGCGATCGAGTAGCTCGAACTCGAAGAAATAGCGACCCAACTCTGGGTGGCGCAGGCTTGCGGCGAGGAACCATCCGAGGGCGAGAGCCAGGGTCAAGATCATCCCCCCGATCCACGGCACACTCGATTTCGGTCGATTCGAGCGCCGGCTCCCCCACTGCCAACCGATGCCTGTAAACAGCGGTACGAGGATTCCCATCGGCCCCTTGGTGGCGAAAGCCACACCCATGCAGGCGAAGTACGGAAGGAACCGAGCCTTCCCAGACCCTTCCGAGCGACTCGCCCAGGCGAAGCCGGCGATCGCGGCCGTCGACCAGAACGTCATCATCATGTCGGGGGTCAGCGACCGGGCCAACATGAAGAACTGCCAGGAACCTGTAAGCAGCCACACCGCGGCCAGGCCCGTCGTACCGTCGAACCACCAGCGCCCGATCCAGTACGTCAGGATCAGCACGCCGAAGGCTGCCAGAAGCGAGACCATGCGCGCGGCCACCTCCGTTTCGCCGAGGACTGCCAAGCTGGCGGCAGTGCTCCAGTAGATGACCGGAGGCTTCTGGAAATGGGGTATGCCGTTGAGCGTGGGGATCAGCAGATCCCCCGAGTCCTTCATCTCCCGGCCGATCTCCGCGTACCGTCCTTCGTCCGACTCGTGCAACCCATGCCGACCCAGGAAGACCAGGTACAGCGCGATGAAGGCCAGGACCAGAGCCAGGCTTCGGCGGCTCACCCGTCGGCGTTCCTCTCGGCTGCGATACGACAATCTTCGGGCGTCAAGGTGCAACGCCTCCGATACCAGGCGAGCCCGATCAGATCCACCAGCGGCCGCCAGAGAAAGACCATCAGGCCATAACTCGTCTTTCCGCCTTGGCGTTCCCGGTGTCGAACCGGCCTTTCGACAATGCGAAAGCCCGCTGCCGCCGCCATCGCGGGAATGAAGGAGTAGAGCGTCTTCAAGGGAATCAACGAATAGACGACTTCGCGTCGCATCACCTTCAACGCACATCCTGCATCGTGGACCCCGTCCCGCAGGAGCCAACCCCGCACCGAGTTGGCCACCCGGGACATGAATCGCCGCAACCAGGTGTCCCTGCGCTCCGCGCGAATGCCACACACCAGGTCGCTCGTCTCGAGGAGGTCGAGCAGCATGGGGATGTCTGCGGGGTCGTTCTGGCCGTCCCCATCCAGAGTGATGACGACCTCACCCGCCGCCTCCCGGAGCCCGCGATAGAGGGCCGCCCCCTGTCCACGATTCTCGGGGAACCGAATCGGCCGAACCGGCGACCCGGGACGATCTGCAAGGGACTGGATCCTCTCTAGGGTACGATCACTGCTCCCGTCGTCGACGCAGAGACATTCATAGGAACGCCCCAGGCCGTCCATGACATCGAGCACCTCACCCAGTAGCTCGGGTATCGCCGCTTCCTCGTTGAAGAAAGGTATGACCACCGAGAAGAACGGAGTCCTGTCCGTGGCTGCGGAAGAGGAAGTCATCTCTAGGCCTTGGCGAGACGTTCGCATTTGCAGTTTAATCAACACGACGGAGAAATTTCAGGTCTCGTCCACCCGGTCCAGGTCATGTGCGGCATCGTAGGCATCGTCGGCAGCACTCCCGAGCCCGAGGTCATCGAGCGGATGACCCGGCGTCTGACCCACCGTGGCCCAGACCACCAGGAGGTCTGGCGCGCTCCCGGCGTACACCTGGGTCACACCCGCCTGGCGATTCTCGACCTCTCTCCAGCCGGCAACCAGCCGATGACCTACGGTGAGCTCACGATCACCTACAACGGTGAGATCTACAATTTCGGGGAACTGCGGCGCCAGCTCGAGGGTCCTTTCCACTCCGACGGAGATACCGAGGTTCTTCTCCATCTCTACGCCCGGGATGGAGAGCGCTGCATCGAGCCGCTGCGTGGAATGTACTCCTTCGCTGTCTGGGATGCGCAAAGGCAGCGTCTGTTCGCCGCCCGCGACCGGCTCGGCATAAAGCCCTTCTTCTACCGAGAGATCCCCGGCGGCTTGGCCTTCGCCTCCGAGATCAAGGCTCTGCTGGAGCTCGGCCAGCCACCCATCGACCCCACTGCACTGCGCGACTACCTGACCTACAAGTACATCCCGGAGCCCAAGACGATCTACACCGGAATTCGCAGATTGCCGCCCGGCCACTCGCTGACGTGGGATGGCGCCCTGCGAATCGAGAGGTACTGGAG
>JARFQS010000095.1 GCA_029287645.1 Thermoanaerobaculia bacterium
CAGGTCGGCAGATTTCCGGTAGACACCGAGCTCCTCCCTGAGGGTCCGGACCTGCCATGGCTCGCCCAGGCCCAGCTTCGTCCGCAACGGCTGAAAGCCCGGCTGTTCGAGCAGTCCCTTGACCGCCACGAAGAGGTGGGAATGGCGATGCAGCCATGCCTTGAAACCGCCGGCCGACTGGCTGGGAACCAACAGTCCATCGACGAGCAGGATCTGCTCGCGATCGGGAGACGCATCCACCAGGTCGTTTCCGAGGAAGACCGCGATGACCACGACGTCGGGATTCAACTCGACACCATGCCGCCGGAGCCAGCTTTCGGCGTCGGGAATCCCGAATGCCGGAATGCCCGCGTTCAGGCCTTCTGCTTCGATGCCTTCTGGACTCAATCCGGCTGGCAGCAGTGCGGTGAAGGTCTCGCTGTCCTCGACACCGACGCCGAAGACGAAGGAATCTCCGACCATCAGGACTCTCGAGGATTCTCGGGATGAGCTCCCCAGCTCTGGGCCACGGAGCCCGGCTTCGTTGATCCTTATCTCGTTCGAGTACTCGGCCCGGTTGTAGATTCTGCCGCGGTAGCCCGGCGACAGGCGGTAGCGTCCGGGCGGATCGGGGCTGTAGAAGCCGCCCGGCTCGATCACCAGCCGGGGCTGGGGGCGGACCATGCGCACCAGAATCTCTGCGGCGCACAGGCTCAGAAGGAAGGATACGGCGAGGGTAGTCAGCGCTACGAGTAGCCTGGAGAGGGCTCCCTGGTCTTTGGGTGGGCGAGGCATCCTATTGTCGTTGGGCTGGCTGTCAGTCGAGGTCGAGTGTCGGCTGCGCGGCATCGGTGGACGAAGCCGTGTCACCGGGACCCTCTCCAGGGTCCTCTTCCGTGCGGGGCGTAAAGCCGGTGTAGAGGAACCGGCTGAAGCCGGTCAGGTACTGGAGCGGAGGCTCCTTCTCGCTGGCCTCTCGCAGCTGCGCCAGCTTGGAGTCCAGATCGTCGATGAAGTGCAGGGCGATGGCTTCCGGAGTCATCGGCTGAACGGGAGAGCCGAACTCGAGTCTCCCCTGATGCGAGAGGATCAAATGTTCGAGGTGTAGCTGTAGATCGGTTGGAAAGTCGGGAATCGCTCGACAGCGCTCGCGAAGCAGATCACGGCCCATTACGACGTGCCCCACCAGCCGCCCCTCCAGGGTGTAGTCGTTGTTCGGCATGGCTCCCAATTCCTGGGTCTTGCCCAGATCGTGGAAGAGCACCCCAAGCAAGACGAGATCGCGATTCAACTCCGGATAGTGTCCGCAGACTTCCACAGCCAGCTCGGCCATGGAGACGACATGTTCCAGGAGACCACCCCGAAACGCGTGGTGGATCATCTTGGCAGCCGGGTGCTCCCTCAGGGCATCCGCGTGGCTCTCCAGGGTCTCCTCGGCGAGGCGACGCAGGGCCGGATGCTCGATCTCCTGGTTCAGGATCTCGGTCAGTCGCCGCTCGAGCTCCTCGATACTGAGCCGGGTCGAAGGGATGAGCAATGACTCATCGAAGCCATGCTGCCGGTCGCTTTCAATAGCCTTCCGACACTCCCGGACGTTCAACTGGAGTTGATCCCGATAGCTCTGCACGTTCCCCCTGAAGGCCACAAAGTCATGTAGCGCGAAGTCACCATTCAGCGCGGGGCTGTCGGACCACACCTTGCCGGCGATCGAGCCGCTGGCATCCTTGAGGACCAGATCGAGGAAATCTCGTGCATTCTTGTCCTGCCGTCGTTCCATCTTGGCGAGATAGGCGAATCCGGTGACGGTGTCGCCGTCTTCGAAGCTGCGAATGGGTTCGTTGCTGCGACGTGTCATGATCGCGACTCCAACTTCTGCAGGCCTCGACCTACGTCGGGTCCGCATGACCCGGTGAGGCTCCTGCGCTGTGGGGCTATTCTATGGCGCATCAGGGTGTCAGGTAGTCTTCGGTCCATCGACCGATCGCCCATGGCAGTCAACTTGCAAAGGAACCGCTCCATGCTCAGACAATTTGCCTTGATCTGCCTGTCGATTCTCTGCGTGGCGTCGGTCGGTCTGTCCCAGGACTGGGATGAGATCGTCCTCTGGCCGGAGCATCAGCGGTCCTTCCTGCAGGACGTACCGGCGTTGCTTCTCACCGAGGAGCAGCGACAGACGTATCTCGATGCCTCTTCCGAGGAGCGGGAGTCGATGATCGAGGCCTTCCTGGCCAATGATCCTGTGCCGGAGACGCCTGAGAATGAGCTTCTCGAGGCCATCGAGGCGCGCTATCGCCTGGTGCATTCGGAGTTTCTGGCGCTCGAAGACCAGCGGGCCGCAGCTCTTTTCCTGCATGGGAGGCCGACGCAACTACTGCAGGTCGAGTGTGCGCAGACCTTCAAGCCGATCGAGATCTGGGTCTACGGTGATCCCGAAACGGCGGTGCGATTGGTGTTCTACGAGGCTGTGCCCAACGGACCCTATCGGGTGTGGCTTCCGGTCGATTCGAAGCGCGTTCTCTACAACGCCGAGATGGAGTATTGGTTGGAACAATGGGAGGAGTTGGGCGGCAGGAAGATCGCCAAGCGGTTCGACCTGCAGATCTGCAAGGACGCTCGCTTGGTCGACGAGGCCACCGGTGTAGAAGGTCTGAGGGGCTTTCTGCCGAACAGACCTCAGAAGGGGAGCATTCTGCAGTATTTCGCTCCGCCTGGGGATCTGGCCGACTGGGCCCGCCAAGCGGTCGCCAACGATGCCACCGAGGTGGTGGAGCTGCTGGAAACGACCGAGCTGAAGGTCTTCTTTCCCGACAAGGTTCGCCAGCGCACTGTGGCCCGCTTCGTGGTGGCCATTCCGTCGTCCGCCGAGTTGGAGATCGCCGAAGAGGACGAGGAGCAGGGCCTCATCCTCCTCATGGAAGGAGTGATCGAGCAGAAAGGCAGGGTGTTCGACGAGTTCAGGGTGCGTTTCAAGATCGAGCCCCCGACGGAAGACGTACCCATCGCACTGGCCATGGACCAGGCCCTGCGACCCCATCGGACCTTCCTGGTGCGACTGCGAGTCAAGGATGAAGTGGGTGGAGCGGAGGCCTATGTGACCAAGGGGTTCGTGGTGCCCGATGAGCCTCAGCCCATGGACATACCGCCGGTGCCCGAGGGGACGATCGTGGCCATGGGGCAGGACCTCGCCAACACGCAGATCCAGGGCGCGGACAGCCTCCTGCTCGTGCCACCCCCTACAGAGGTCGTCCTGGGGCTGTGGAGGGCCGAGGCCCTGGTCACCGGTGGGCGCATCGCGAAAGTGAGGTTTCTCGTCGACGGCAAACCGCAGATGACCCGCTCGACTCGGCCCTTCGCGGCGGAGCTGCGGCTGGCGAAGTTCCCGGTCGAGCAGGTGGTAAGAGCCGAGGGAATCGACATCACCGGAGAGGTCGTCGACAGCGATGAAGTCGTCATCAATCAGCCGCGTGGGGCTTTGCGGGTGCGCATCATCGATCCCGTCAGGGGGGCCCCGGTGAGTGGGCGTATCCTCGCCAGAGCCGAAGTCGTGGTGCCCGAGGAGCGGCGAGTCGAGAAGGTGGAGTTCAAGGTCAACGAGGAGCTTGTCGCCGAGCTCCAGAACCCGCCCTGGGAGGTGGAGATCGACGTGCCCCCTGCCGGTGGGATGGCCTATCTGACCGTCGCCGCGGTTCTCGATGACGAGAGTAGCGCCGAGGAGGTCCGCTTTCTCAATGCTCCGCAGTTCCTGGAGGAGGTCGAAGTCAAGCTGGTAGAGCTGTTCACCACCGTCACGGACAAGAGTGGCAGGCCGGTCAAGGGACTCACGCAGGAAGACTTTGTCGTCAAGGAGGATGGACGGCCGCAGAAGATCACCAAGTTCGAGCTGGTGGAGGACCTCCCCTTGAACCTCGGCATCGTGATCGACACCTCGACCTCGATGACCGAGTCCTTGCCCGAAGCCAAACAAGCCGCTATCGGCTTCCTGGAGAACATGATCACGCTGCGCGACAAGGTGTTCGCGGTCGGATTCAGTGACCAGCCAAGGCTGCTCATCGCCCCGACCGACGACGTGACCGCGGTCCAGGATTCCCTCGAGGACCTCAAGTCGCTGGGCTGGACGACCCTGCACGACGCGATTGTGACCAGCCTCTACTACTTCAGGGCGGTGCGAGGCAGGCGGGCCTTGATCCTGCTATCGGATGGGGATGACACGGCGAGTGCCATGCCTTTTCGAGACTCCCTGGAGTATGCCCGCCGCAGCGGTGTGACGGTCTTTTCGATTGGCCTCGACGTCGGAGCCCTGGAGAGAGGTGTTCGCAACAAGCTGACCCATCTGGCCGAGGAGACCGGCGGGCGCGTCTTCTTCATCTCCAGGGCGCAGGAGCTGGCCGGCGTCTACCGCGAGATCGAAGAGGAGTTGCGGAGTCAATACCTGATCGCCTATGCCTCGGACAACCCCGATCCCGAGGGTGAGTTTCGTGAGGTGGAGGTCGACGTGAAGAGTGGCAAGTTGAAGGCGAGAACGATGCGGGGCTACTATCCCTGATCCCGGAGGTGGTCTCGAGATCGCCGTCGACCGAGCCATGAGACGAAGAACTCTCACGCAACACCCCTGGAGAGGCAGGCGGCGAAGGAGGCAGCTCATAGCGGGCTGTCTGATGCTGACACTGTTTGTGCTGCCCTTGGCCAGGGCGGAAGTGGCGCCGCGTCCCGAGGGCTCGGTGACGCTCA
>JARFQS010000137.1 GCA_029287645.1 Thermoanaerobaculia bacterium
GGTGGTGTAGGTATTGACCTGGAACTCGCCACCGACCAGGCTTCCATCGCTCGCGAAGAGCTGACCGCTGATGCTCTTCGTAGGCTCGATCGGGTCTGTATCCGTCCCCCCGGAGTCGTCGCCCTGCCAGACCACCACGAAGTCCCCGTCGTCGTCGACCGCTATCGCGGGCCAACGCTGGTGCTCCGTCGTGAACGTATTGACTGGAAAATCGTCGCCAATCGGGGTCGCATCGGCTTCGAAGCGCCGAGCGCGGATGCCACCCAGGTCATCGGTGTCGGGCTTGTCACTCTGCCAGGTGACGACGAACTCACCACTGGGTGTCACCGCCAGCGCGGGATACTCCTGACGCCCTGTCGTGTAGGTGTTGACGGGAAACTCGCCTCCGACGGCCACCCCGTTGGCCAGGTACCGCTGGGCGAAGATGTCGAAATCCCCGCCATTGACTCCGGCATGCGGAGAGGCCCAGACCACCACGAAGTTGCCTGCCGCGTCTGTTCCGATATCCGCGCCCCATTGCCAGTAGGTCGTAGCGGTGTTGACTTGAAACTCGGTGCCCGCAGGAGCCCCATCCGAGTCGAAGCGTTGGCCCAGTATGCAGCCGTTCGTGTCGTTCCCTTCCAACCCGGACTCGTCGCTGTCCCAGACGACGATGAATCCACCCTCCGGTTGATGTGCGAGCCTCGGCCGAATCTGATCGTTGGGTACGTGGCTGTTAACACGAAATTCCATGCCGATCCGATCAGGCTGCTGGGCAACTATCAAGCTGCCAATCAAGAGTAAGCCGGGGACCAAGGCGAGGACTCGTTCCTTCATACGATCACCTCCAAGATCAGGGTGCTCGGACCTCCCGACAGAGAGTCTGCGACTCGCTGTTCTACCTGAGCCCTAGTGAACGCCTACGTCGAGGTGGTGCCAGTGTAGTCGTCGAGCCGTGGGTCCGCCCCACCCCCAGGGGTGGGAGCCGCAGGTATAGCCATTGCTCTATGAGAGCTCCGGCCAATCTCCTGAGTTCAAGTGTGGAGATATGATCGACCGGCGACTTCAAGGTGCTGACCACGGGAGGAGTCTCGCCATGATTGGAGGGATTGGGATTCGATCAAGTCACGGTCACCTCGTCTGCCTGCTGCTTCTCATCGCTGCGCCGACGCTAGCGGAGGCTCCGACTTCGGGCACGGAGGATCTGCCTCGCCTCCTGGGGTCCATCCTGGGGCCTTCGCCCCTCGAGGAGAACCTACGTCAGCTGACCGACGAGATCGGCGGTCGGGTATCGGGAAGTACGTCGAATCAGCGCGCCGTGGCATGGGCCGTCGACGCCTTCCAGCAGGCCGGGGTCGACAGCGTAGAGACCGAAACCTTCGGGCTACCGGTCAGCTGGAGCGAGGGCGCGACTCGGATCGAAGTGCTCGAGCCTCAACCGATCGACGTCCGGGGGGTCTCGATCGCCTGGTCACCGCCCACGCCGGAGGGTGGCATCCAGGCCTCCATGATCGACGTCGGATCCGGCACCGCCGAAGAATTCGATCGTCACTCAGGTCGTCTGGAAGGTGCCCTACTGCTGGTCGACCGCGCGGTGCTTCGTAGCTGGGACGACCTCTTCGCAGAGTATGCCGACGCTCCTCCGGTGATCGAGCGCGCCGTGGCAGCTGGCGCCGCCGGCATCCTGTGGATCTCGACCAAGCAGTACGGCGTCCTCTACCGACACATCAACACACCCGGAACGATCGACGCACTGCCTCAGGTCATCCTCGCGCGCGAGGACGGGCAACGGTTGTCACGACTGGCGGCGACGGGAACGCCGATACAAATGCGACTCGAGCTGCCCAATCGCGTCGGTGGGCCGTTCGAGGTGGCCAACGTGGTCGCCGAGATTCGTGGCAGCGACAAGGCGCAGGAGATCGTTGCTTTGGGAGCCCATCTGGACTCCTGGGATCTCGGGTCCGGGGCTCTCGACAATGGAGCCAACGTGGCGCTGGTCATCGAGGTGGCTCGCGCCATCCGAGCTGCCGGTATCCAGCCCCGGCGAACCCTCCGCTTCCTGCTCTGGAACGGGGAGGAGCAGGGTCTGCGAGGCTCGGCCGACTACGCACGCCGACACCGCGACGAGCTCGAACACTTCGTCGCCTATCTGAACATCGACGGCGGTATCGGGCCGGTGAGGGGCTTCGCGGTCGCTGGTCGGCCCGAGATCGAGACGGTGGTTCGGGAGGTCCTGCAACCTCTTGCGAACTGGGGGGTCACCGAGCACCTACTCGACACCTACGGTGGCTCGGATCACGTCGACTTTCTGCTCGAAGGCGTTCCCATCCTCGACGCCAACCAGCCGGAGGCGAACTACCTACAGAACTACCACGCTTCCTCGGACACCATGGACAAGGTCCCCATGCGCGAGCTCAAGCTCAACACCGCCATCATGGCGGCGACGATGCTCGGCATCGCGCAGCGGGAGAAGCGCCTGGGAAAGCGACTCGACCGTGCCGGGGTCGAGGCGCTGATCGAAGAGACCGGTTTCGACGCCTACCTGAAAAGTGAGGGAATCTGGGAGGACTTCCAGGCTGGAAGACGGGGCCGCATCCCGACTCCCTGAGGCGCACTCGTCAGCGGCTCCGCGACGGCTCCATCGAGACTGACGCTAGATCGAGCTGCTCAATTACAGGATGTCCGGCTTGCTCCACGGAGAGCGATGCAGGTCGCTTTTGCCAATGCGCGTTGAATGCGGTTGGTTTCGCGAAGCAACTCAGTGCCGATGAACCCGGCCTCCTCTGAGCGTGGATCGAGATCGGCGAGCTCGACCGCTGCGCCAAGTCCCGGAAACAGCGGAAACTGTCGAGCCGGGTCGTGGTGGAAGGGTCCGACGACGGTGAAGAGAACGGGGTTGATCGCCCGCGAGATCGCCATGGCGTCCTCGTTGGCTCCCGCGATGGCACCCTCCTGAGCCGACGAGTTGCGTGCCTTCAGGTCCTGGACCGCGACAGAGAACTCATCGATGTCCTGAAGCAGCGGACCGAAGTCCCAGATCTTCCCTGCGGCCTCGGAAAGCTCAGTGACCCGCCTCTTCATCTGATCGACTACCGGATCGAAGTCGAACGGCAGCCTTTCTCGAGTCGCCAATGGCCAGAGCAGCGCCAGGAAGATCTTCGTGTCTCGAACCATCAGCTCGCGGTCCGCTTTGTCGAAGGAATCCTCGGAGGTGTGCCACCAGTAGCCATAGGCCGAGCCGCCGGCATCTTTGGCGCGGTCCGGACTGTCGAGCGGAATGGCCGGATACACCGTCAGCGAAGGCACCCCGATACCCCACATGGCCTCGTCGTTGTAGCGATAGCTGCGGTTGATCTCACCTCGAAACTCGGTTCGCTCTCGCATCACGTTCTCGATGAATCCCTTGAGCTCCCACATCCCCTCGGGCTCGAGAGCCGTGGCGCTACGAACTCCCGGAGAGTCGATCGCCATGTAGCCGACGGCGTTCTGGTACAGGTCTTCATAGAAGTTGTCGGCGTACCAGGTCGAGCCGCTGTATCGGCCCGTCGAATGGCCCGGCCACCAGGCGATCCGTACGCTGCGTCGTAGGCCCTCTCGGTTCTCGTTCAAGACCCTCGCGACTTCCAGGAGTGAGGCATTCCCCGTTGCGCTGTCCGTGACCCCTTCGTGCCACGCGTCGATGTGATTGGCGATCAAGATGAACTTCTCGGGCTCCACGGTCCCCTGAATCTCGACCATCACCAGCGGAACCTTCTTCCAGCCGGTATCGGTCTCAGCCGCGAGCTGGACCCGAACCTCGCCGCGGCGTGTGAGACCTTCCAGCTTCCTCCCATCCGGCTCGGTGATCGACACGATGGGGATCTTCGGTAGACGCTTCGCATCCTCACGTGTCGGATGACCCCAGACAGAAGAAACGATCATGTTGACGAGTCGCGTCGAAGGGGCGATGCACACCGCACCGATAGCACCCGCGCTTTCGGCTTGGAAGATCAGCTCCGGACTGGGATAGCCGCGCAGCAGGGCGATCCGACCTTCCAGATCGATGCCAACGAAATCCCCATCGCGAGTAGTGACGATCGCCGGGTCAACCGGGCCCACGTAGACGAGCTCGCCAGCAATTCCACCCGGGCCGGTCGATGTGGAGAACGCCGGCACCAACGATGGGATGTCGAGGGATTCCGGCGTAGTCACAGCCAATCTGGACGAGACGGGCAAGCTCAGATAGGAGTCGAACTCGTATCGCCGGTGGGGCACGCCAAGCGTCTCGAGCTGCTCCTCCAGGTAAGCAGCGGCTTGGCGCTCGCCCTCGGTCGAGGAGGTCCGGTCGAGCTCGGAGAAGACCTCTGTCAGGCGCCACATCTCGTCGGGGCGCACCTGCTCGAGAACCTCGTCGAGC
>JARFQS010000289.1 GCA_029287645.1 Thermoanaerobaculia bacterium
TCTGAATATCGGGGTCGATGGGGACTTCATTACCGGCTCTTCGTACTCCCCTCTCTTTGCGAAAGCCACTGCCCGCACGTTGTTCAGGCTGGGCGAAGCCCTCGGCCGGCCGGCGGACTTCCTCGAAGTCGGCTATGGGAACGGTCTCCATTTGCGGGGCCTGGCCGAGATTTCGGATCCCCCCCTACCAGGAACGTTGATGGGCTGGGATCGGGTTCAGAGGCCTTTGCCCACCCGGATCCAGACGATTGCGGATCTGGATGACGTGGAAAGGGGGCAGCTCGAAGGGATGGTCTTCTCCTACGAGCTTTTCGACGCCCTGCCCGTTCATCGACTCATCGGTCTGGGTGAAGGCAGGGTTGGAGAGATGCTGGTTGGCGTGGATCCCGACGGCTCCTTCGCGTGGAGTGAGGAAGAGATATCGGACTCAGGGCTGGCAGACCTCTTCGCGGACGAGTGCGAGCTGCTCGAGCCGGGACAGATCGCGGATCTCTCGCCCCAGTGGAGACCCCTGTACAGGCAGATGGCCGAGAAGCTGGGTCGTGGATTCCTGGTGACCTGCGACTACGGCTTTCGACGTCGCCAGCTCCTGGACCGAAGGGTCCGATTCCATGGCACCTTGGCTTGTTATCGGCAGCAGCGGGTGCACAGGAATCCGCTTCTCGATGTCGGCGAGCAGGATCTGACGGCTCATGTCGACTTCACGGTCCTGATGGAGGAGGGTGAGGCCCAGGGACTCGAGACTGTGGCCCTGACCCGCCAGGCCGCATGGTTGACGAGTAGTGGCATCTTCGAGGGCCTCGCCGAGGCCGACCAGAGCGAAAGACTAGAAGCCATCACGTTGCTGGACCCGGCGGCAATGGGTGGGGAGATTCGGGTCCTCGTGCAGGCTCGCGACCTGAACGTGGGCGAGGTTCTGGACACCAGCTACTTGCTGTGAGAAGGGGTGAAGCCCGCGATCGACGCCATCCGCGAGAGCGACGAATCAGCTCCAGAAAGGGCTCCTTGACACCCCTTGGGCCTCCGATACAATTACCGCGGTATTCGCCTCCTGGAAAAAAGTATGTGTTTCGATTCGGACACCTTCAAGCCCGTCCCTGGTGGGATCGAGGGTTGAGATCCAGGGACGAGGAATCGCTGAATAGCTGACCGGGAATCACCATCAGGCGTCGGGCCTGAGACGAGCTCACTTTGGAAAGCTACCTCCCAGTCTTCATCTTCCTGCTGGTCACCGTGGCGTTCCTGATCGTCGTGCTGGTCACGGCACGACTTCTTCGCCACGGTGGGGGTCGCACACTGCGCGAGCCCTATGAGTGCGGCAACGAGCCGATCAGCCTGGCACACGACCACAGATTCTCGATCCGCTATTACCTGATCGCGGTGCTGTTCGTCATCTTCGACGTGGAGACGATTTTCCTGTTTCCATGGGCGGTGATGTTCGATGAGCTGGCGCTCTTCGGCTTCATCGAGATGATGATCTTCCTGGCGATTCTTCTGGTCGGCTACGTGTACGTCTGGCGACGGGGGGCACTGAATTGGGCCTGATGGACGACGTCGAGGCCAATGTCCTCACCACGACCTACGACAAGGTCTTCAACTGGGCCCGTCGGTCGGCGATCTGGCCGATGCAGTTCGGCCTGGCTTGTTGCGCCATCGAGATGATGGCCGTGCTCGACCCCAGACACGACATGAGCCGATTCGGCGCGGAGGTCTTTCGTGGCACACCCCGGCAGAGCGATCTGATGATCGTCGCTGGAACCGTGACCGAGAAGATGGCGCCCATCGTGCGGCGACTGTGGGATCAGATGCCCGAACCCAAGTGGGCCCTGGCGATGGGTGCCTGTGCCACCTGTGGAGGTCCATATCGGACCTACGCTGTGACTCAAGGCGTCGACCGGGTCATCCCGGTGGATGTGTACGTACCGGGCTGCCCACCGAGACCCGAGGCCCTGCTCTGGGGTCTCATGCACCTGCAGCGCAAGATCGACCGCATGACCGTGGCGAAGCCCAAGAAGGTCGAGACGACGAATATCGCTGGTACGTCAGAATGACTGAACGCGAAGACGACAAACCGACTCCCGACGCTCCCGGTGAGACGGAGTCGGACACCCCTGCCGAGCCGGACGTGGATGCGGAGGCAGCTGCCAAGGCAGAAGCCGAAGCCAAGGCCAAGGCTGCTGCTGCCAAGGCCAAGGCTCTAGCCGAGGCCGAGGCCGCCAAGGAGCCCTGGGAGCGGGATCCGGTCGCGCCTGCTTTTCATGAGGCCGACGGCGACCAGTTGGCGGAGGCCTTGAGAGCCAGTTTCGCTGATGCGGTGAAGTCGGCCCGGACCTTTGCTGATGAGCTCGTGCTCGAAATCGACCTCGGGGCCATCCAGGAGGTCGGACGGAGCCTGAAGGAGGAGCATGGCTTTGCTCTCCTGGTGGATATCTGTGGCGCCCACTACCCCGATCACGAGGAAGCTCCGTTCGAGGTCGTGTACCACCTGTACAACCTCGATCAGGCGCGCCGCATCCGGCTCAAGGTAGGGGCCCAGGAGGGGGCCGAGGTGCCCTCCGTTGTGGGCGTCTGGAAGGGCGCCAACTGGGCCGAACGAGAGATCTACGACATGTACGGCGTGCGGTTTTCCGAGCACCCGGACATGACGCGCATATTGATGTGGGAGGGTTTCAACGGCTATCCCCTACGCAAGGACTTTCCAGTGGAGGGAGTCGACACCGGAGCGGCCATCTACCCCGAGTACTACGGTGACGATGCAGGTCCGGTAGCCGGTACCGGCACGGGTTGGAAACCACCCGAGCCTCCAGAAGAGGAGCCAGCGCCCGAGGAGGCCTAGGTCTCGCGGCGAGGCACGATCGAAGCCATGGTAGAAGTCGACAGCAGGGATCTCTCATCCGACACCCTCTTCGGTGTCGAGGAGATGGAGATCAACTTCGGGCCTCAGCATCCGGCCACGCACGGTGTGCTTCGTCTGAAGCTCAAGGTGGACGGAGAGCGGATCGTCGACTGCTATCCGGTGATCGGATACCTGCACCGGGGTACCGAGAAGCTCTTCGAGCTCCACCCGTTCTTCCAGAACGTGCCCCACACGGACCGCCTGGACTATGTCGCCGCGGCTACGAACAACCTGGCCTACGTGGGTGCGGTCGAGAAGCTCCTGGGTCTTGTAGTGCCACCTCGTGCCAGTTACATCCGTACGATCCTGTGCGAGCTGCAGCGCATCTCCAGCCACCTCCTCTGGCTGGCGACGCACGCGATCGACATCGGCGCGATGACGCCCTTCTTCTACACCTTTCGCGAGAGAGAGATCGTCCTCGACCTCTTCGAGGAGTATTGCGGGGCGCGCCTGACCCTGAACTGCATGCGTCCGGGTGGTCAGCCCGTCGACCTGCCCGTCGGATGGGTCGAGCGATGCTCGGAGTTCATCGAGAGCTTTCCCGAGAAGATCGACGACTACGAGGGCCTACTGACCGAGAACCGGATTTGGAAGAAGAGAACGGTCGGAAACGGCATCCTGACTCCTGAATTGGCATTGGAATACGGCGTCACCGGGCCGATGCTGCGCGGCAGCGGCATCCAGTTGGACATCCGCAAGGCGATGCCCTACGAAATGTACGATCAGGTGGACTTCGATGTGCCGGTGTTCTACAACTGCGACACCTACGATCGCTATCTGGTGCGGATGGAGGAGATGCGCCAGTCGGTGCGGATCGTGCGGCAGTGTCTCGAGAAGCTCCCCGAGGGACCGATCATGGGCAAGCGCCCTCGCGTGCTGAAGGCGCCGAAAGAAGGTGACGTCTACCATGCCGTGGAAGCTCCGAAAGGAGAGATCGGCTTCTATATCGTCGGCAACGGCACTCCCAACCCCCATCGCTGCCGGGTTCGGCCGCCGTCGTTCTACAACATCCAGGTGCTGCCGGAGATGGTCGTCGGTGGTCTGATCGCCGACCTGATTGCCGTGATCGGTACCACTGACATTGTCCTCGGTGAGGTGGATCGATGAGGCCGAGGCGGAAATTCTGATGGTCGACTTCTTCGGCGAGACCCTATTCGCGTACGCGGTGGTGCCGTTGGCGAAGATCATCGTGGCGATCGCCGTGGTGCTGGGGATCATCGCCTACACGACCTTTGCCGAGCGCAAGATCCTGGGCTTCCTCCAGGTGCGCACCGGCCCGAACCGCGTCGGTCCCTGGGGCCTGTTTCAGCCCATCGCCGACGTCGCCAAGCTTCTCGGCAAGGAAGACGTGATTCCGAATCGCGCTGTCACCTGGGCCTACGTCCTGGCGCCCTGCCTGGTGGTCGGGCCCGCTCTGATCATCCTGTCGGTCATTCCCTTTGGCCCGCCGTCTGGCGAAGGCCCGGTCTCCAGTTGGTTCATCACCGACGTCAATGTGGGACTACTTCTGGTCGTGGCGATCGCTTCGATCGGGGTCTACGGGCTGCTCCTCGGAGGTTGGGCCTCCAACAACAAGTTCTCGATGTTGGGCGGGCTGCGATCGGCCGCGCAGATGATCTCTTACGAGGTTCCGCAAGGCTTCTCGTTGGTCGTGCCGCTACTGATGGCCGGTACCCTGTCGCTGGTCGGGATCGTAGAGGCTCAGCTGGCCCAGGGCCGATGGTTCATCTTCGGTTTCTTTCCTTTCGGCCTGCTGGCTTTCTTCATCTACTTCGTGGCCGGTGTTGCGGAGTCCAATCGCAATCCGTTCGACCTGCCGGAGGCCGAGTCCGAGCTGGTGGCCGGATTCCACACGGAGTACAGCGGCATGCGCTTCGCCCTGTTCTTCCTGGGTGAGTACGCCAACATGATCGTCATCTCGGCGGTCGCTGTGACCATGTTTCTGGGTGGCTGGCTGCGGCCTTTCCCCAACGTGGAGTGGCTGTCGTTTCTGGATCTGGCGTTTCTGCCGGCGGGTCTGGCCGGACTTCTCTGGTTCCTGGTCAAGCTGCTGGCCTTCCTGTTCGTCTATATCTGGTTCCGCGGGACGTTCCCGCGGTATCGCTTCGATCAACTGATGGATCTCGGCTGGAAGTGGCTGATCCCCACCGCGCTGTTGTCTGTCGCGGCAACGGGGCTCTGGAAGATTCTCATCTAGGCCTGAATTATGAGTTGGACCAAGCGCTTCCTGGACAAGATCATGCTGCTCGACCTGTTCGCGGGTCTGGGCATCACGTTCCGCCACCTGTTCAAGAAGAAGGTGACGGCCCAGTATCCGGAAGAGCGCATGGAGCCGGCGCATCGCTTTCGCGGCATGTTCCGTCTCGATGAGGAGCGTTGCATCAAGTGCACCCTGTGCGCCAGGGATTGCCCGATCGACATCATCTACATCGATTGGCACCAGGAAGTGAACCCGGAGACGGAGAAAAAGGAAAAGCTGCTGGACCGGTTCGATATCGACATCCAGCGTTGCATGTTCTGTGGTCTGTGCGAAGAGGCCTGTCCCACCAATCCGAAGTCGATCTGGCTGACCAGCAAGACCTACGAGTTGGCGAGCTACGAGCGGTGGCAGAACCTCTACGTGGACAAGCGGGAGCTGGAGGACTGGAGAATCCGTCCGGCTTACACCGATGAAGAGATCGTCTGATTCAGAGATGAGCGTCTGACATGGACTTCCTGCTGGTCAATGGCCCCGGGTTGCTGTTCTATCTCTTCGCCGCGCTGGCTGTGCTGGCGGCGATCCTGGTGGTCAGCTTGCGCAACCCCATGTATTCGGCGTTCGCGCTGTTGACCTCGTTCCTGGCGGTGGCGGCGCTGTTCTTCTTGCGCCACGCAGAGTTTCTGGCCGTCGTCCAGATCTTCGTCTACGGCGGCGGCATCATGGTGCTGTTCCTGTTCGTCATCATGCTGGTCAATCTGCATCGACTCCAGGAGATGAGGATCTACGGAATGCAGTGGCCAGCGGCGCTGCTTCTGGCGGTGATGATGATCGGTCTGGTGAGTTGGGTGGTGGCGCAGGTTCAGTTCTCACCCGCCAATATCTCGCCCGAGGCCCTGGTCAGCGTCGAGGGCGAGGCCGTGGGCAATGTGCAAGCGGTGGCGTGGCAGCTCTACCAGAAGTACCTGCTGCCGTTCGAGATCGCTTCCCTCTTCCTGCTGGTGGCGATGATCGGCGCCGTGGTTCTGGCGCGCAAGGAATAGTCGGGCGAAGAGAATCTGCATAGCGGTTCCATGCAGCTACGAGACGAGAATGCCAATGTTTGAGATCACCACCAACCACTATCTGGTGTTGAGTGCCATGCTCTTCGTGATCGGCCTGGTCGGGATCCTGACGCGGCGCAACATGATCGTGGTCTTGATGTCGATCGAGCTGGTTCTGAACTCGGTCAATCTCAATCTGGTGGCCTTCTCCTATCAATACTCGGATCTGACGGGACAGATCTTCGGTGTCTTCATCA
>JARFQS010000244.1 GCA_029287645.1 Thermoanaerobaculia bacterium
AAGGTGTCGACCAGTTTCCCGGGTGCCAGCGCCGAGGTTCTTGCCGAAACAGTCGCACAACCGATCGAGCAGGAGGTCAACGGCGTCGAGAACATGCTCTATATGTCCTCGCAAAGCCCGGCCACCGGCAGCATGAATCTCACCGTCACCTTTGCGGTGGGAACCGATCCGGACATGGCACAGGTGCTGACCCAGAACCGCGTCTCCATCGCAGACCCGAAGCTGCCCCAGGAAGTCAAACAGCAGGGCGTCACCACCAAGAAGCAGTCGACCGCAATGGTCATGGTGGCAACTCTGTATTCCCCCGATGGCTCGCGAGACGAGCTGTACTTGAGCAACTACGCGACCACCCAGGTCAAGGACGTGCTGGCAAGAGTCGATGGCGTCGGCGAGGTGATGATGTTCGGCGCCAAGGACTATGGCATGCGGATCTGGCTCGATCCGGAGCTGCTCAAGGCCCGCAATCTGACCACCTCCGAAGTGCTCGATGCGCTGCGGGAACAGAACGTCCAGGTCGCGGCAGGCAAGATCGGCGAGGAGCCCAACTCGGGGAACCTGAACTTCGAGTACACGCTTACTACCCAGGGCCGACTCTCGGATGTCAGCCAATTCGAGCGAATCATCGTCAAGCGGGGTGAGGCTGGGCAGTTGGTTCGCATTGCAGATGTCGCCCGGGTCGAACTGGGCGCCCAGTCCTATGCCTGGTACTCCGAGCTCGACGGGGCGCAGGCCATTTCGATGGGCATCTACCAGCTGCCGGGTTCCAATGCGCTGGGCGTGGCCCAGGGTGTCATCGCTGCCCTGGACGAGCTTGCGACGCGCTTTCCCGAGGGACTGGAGTACTCGATACCCTTCGACACGACGCGTTACATCCAGGCATCGATCAAGGAAGTCGTGACCTCGTTGGTGATCGCCGTCATCCTGGTGATCTTCTCTGTCTACATCTTCTTGCAGGACTTCCGCACCACGATCGTGCCTTCCGTGACCATCCCGGTCGCTCTCATCGGCACCTTCGCCGTGATGCTGGTGACGGGTCAGTCGATCAACAACCTGACGCTGTTCGGGCTGGTGTTGGCAATCGGCATCGTGGTGGACGACGCCATCGTCGTGGTGGAAAACACCATGCGGATCATGGACACGGAAGGTCTCGAGCCCAAAGAGGCGGTTTCGAAAGCCATGGGCGAGGTCGGTGGAGCCATTATCGCCACGACCATGGTCTTGCTGGCGGTGTTTGCGCCGACACTGGTCATGCCGGGTTTGACCGGTCGAATGTACCGCCCCTTCGCCATCACCATCTCGGTCGCCACCCTCTTCTCCTCTCTCAACGCGCTCACCCTGAGTCCGGCGCTGTGCGGGATGCTGCTACGACCGAGCTCGGAGGCGAAGGAGCCGGGCTGGTTCTTCAGACAGTTCAACAAATTCTTCGACAAGACGTCGGCCTCCTACGGTCGCACCGTCGCCAGCCTGATCCGCAAGGCAGCGCTGACCATGATCCTCTTTGCCATCCTCGTTGGAGTCATGGTCTGGGGGTTCGGTGCGATGCCCGGCGGATTCGTCCCCTCCGAAGACGAGGGCTATTTCTTCGTCAACGTCCAGCTCCCCAACGCAGCCTCGCTCGCCAGGACCCGCGAAGTGATGGACAAGGCGATGGCGGAGGTCGAACAGCTCCCAGGAGTACAGAACATCATCGTCATCGGTGGGTACTCCTTCCTCGATGCGGTACAGGGACCCAATTTCGGTGCCGGAATCGTGACACTCGACCCCTGGGACGAGCGCGAGCACACGGTCTTCGAGCTCATCGGGATGATCCAGCAGCGTCTATCGAAGATCCGGGAAGGCACTGCGTTCGCCTTCGGCCCTCCTCCCATTCAGGGTTTGGGTTCGGGAAGCGGATTTCAGATGGAGCTGCAGGACCTCGGTGGGTTGGGTCTGAAGCAGTTGGAGACCTTTGCCAACGACATGGTGGCTGCCGGCTTCGCCAGCGGCAAGATCACCCGCTTGAACCAGAACTTCCAGTCCAACGTGCCCCAGATCTATATCGACGTCGATCGAGAAAAGACCAAACGGCTCAACATCCCGTTGAAGACCATCTTCGATACGCTGCAGACCAATCTGGGCTCGGCCTACGTGAACGATTTCAACCTCTTCGGTCGAACCTGGCGTGTCATGGTGCAGGCCGACGAGCAGTTCCGCAATCGTGTCGGCGATATCCAGCGTCTCGAGGTCCGTACCGCAAAGGGCCTGATGGTGCCGCTGTCCACCCTGATCACCGTGCACGAATCGGTCGGACCCTCGGTGATCAACCGCTTCAACATGTTTCCCTCAGCGACGATTACCGGCGCTCCAGCGCCCGGCTACAGTGAGGGCCAGGCCGTTGATGAGATCGAGAAGATAGCCAACGAGATCCTCCCGGCGCAGATGGGCTATGCCTGGTCGGGCGTCACCCAGCAGCAGAAGGAAGCGGGTAATGTGGCACCCCTGATCTTCGGGCTGGCGCTGATCATGGTCTTTCTGTTCCTCGCAGCGCAGTACGAGAGTTGGGCGACGCCCTTCTCGGTGCTGCTATCGGTGCCGCTGGCCATTCTCGGAGCCATCGTCTTCACGGTGATCCGAGGCTTCGACAACAACATCTACACGCAGATCGGGTTCGTTCTGCTGATCGGAATGTCGGCGAAGAATGCGATTCTCATCGTCGAGTTCGCAAAACAACAGAGGGACGAGTTCGGCAAATCGATCACCGAGGCTGCACGCGAGGCTGCACGGCTCCGTTTCCGCCCGATCCTGATGACTGCACTGTCCTTCCTCCTCGGGGTGATTCCGCTGGTGATTGCCTCGGGAGCCGGAGCGAACAGCCGGGTAAGCCTGGGAACTGCGGTCTTCGGCGGCATGCTGGCAGCCACGGTCTTCGGCGTCTTCATGATCCCGCTGCTCTACGTCGTAGTGCAGACGGTGGCCGAGAAGCTCAGCCGCAAGAAGCCCGCGCCGACACCACAACCGACGCCGACGCCGCAGTCACCAGCGTAGGGCTCGTCAACAACCTGAATCACCGCAACGGCCGGCATCTGCCGGCCGTTGATACATCTGCCCTTCACGGTGACCTCATGGAGGTCCGTCCGGGTGGCTCGTAGGGGGACGGCGTCGACATTGTAGGGGAGCCCCTTGCGGGCTCCCATGGGAGGGGTCAAGCCCCTCCCCTACATTCCCCAGAACCTTCATTGGTCCTAATCCCTCAGGACCTCGAGACCCCAAGGAACGGCCGGCAGGGGCGCCGGCCGCTTCAAGACCTCACTGCCCCAGTGCCTCACTGCTCCAAAGATCAGCCAAGGTACGCCGGCTGAACCACCCCTTAGTGCGGGTACGTCAATTCACCCGCACGGATCGCCACCTTCAGGTGATTCTCGTGCGGAGGGAGGGTGCAGTTGTAGGCGGGGGAGTAATTGCAGAGCGGGTTGAAGGCCCGGTTGAAGTCGAGCACGAAGCTCTCGGTGGTGGGATCGTCGATCATCAGATAGCGCCCAGCTCCATAGGTCTCACGCCCGGTGGTTTCGTCCTTGAAGGGGATGAACAAGCCCTTTGAGCCGTCGCCTTCGAGGGCACTCTTCAGAGCGGTCAGCGTCTGCTTCTCACCCTCCACTTCGAAGTGGATCTTCGCGTAGCGGTAGAAGGTCTTGATGAGATTCCGGGTGGTCGGCATCTCGAGCTTGTCCGGCTCTTCGATCAACTCCAGTTTTGCGTCGACGGCGAAGCTTCGATCGGGTGGGTAGTAGAGGAGATGCTCGAAACTCTGCATCTCCTCACGCTCGGGATCGAACACGATGAAGGTGACTTGTGTCTCGCTCGGATAGAAGTTGAGATGGAAGTCGCCGATGTCGAACGACGCCGGGCCTTCTAGGGTGGTGCCCTCTGCCACCGCCTCTTCCCCTGCCAGGCCCGCGACATCCTGCCCCAGTCTCTGCACATGACAAGTCTCAACCTGTTTTACGACACCGATCTCTGTACCGTCAACGGGTGAATAAGCCAGCACGAACACCCCGTCCCGGAGGACCAGGTAGACCTCGTCCCCGGGCTCAGACTTCAGGTACTGGCTACCCGCCATCGGTGATTCCTTCGAGGTCTTGAATTCCTCCTCGATCTCCCGACGGTGCTCCAGTAGGGCTTCCGTCCACTCTTCGTCTGTCAACTCGGGCTCGGCAACGGTCGGAGGCTCGGCCATTTGCTCGACTTCCGGTGCGCCACAGCCAAGAGCCAGAACAAGAACCAAGAGACCGTTGATCGAACGTTTCATCGTGACCATCTCCTTGGAGCTCGGAGTATTCCGCATACGCGCCATGGGAGGGCGCAAGGCCCTCCCCTACATTTCCTGCTCACTTCCCAAGGCCCCACTGCCCCAAGGATTGGCCGCAGGCCCATCATCTAGCCTTGGGAAACTTCTTGAACATCTTCTTCGTCGCCTGACGGGCCAGGCGGGGGAGCTTACTTGGGTTGGTGGTCGTCAGCACACCCTCGGCCTTGCCGCGCCACATGGGGTCCTCACTGGAGCCTGGATACGCCTCGACGCGAAGCGTGCCACCCGGAAACATGTCGTCACGGTCGGTGTGGATCGCCATCGTGAAGTCGGCGGGGCCCTCCACCTTCTCATAGCCCTTCTGAGCAAGCTCTTGGTCCGCAGTCCCGCGTATGGCCTGTGCCACGTCGAAGTTGGCGGGCGGCGTGCCCTCCACCCATGAGTAGGTCGAGAAAGCCGCGATATCGACGCCCCCCAGAAACTCGACATTCACGAACATGGCCATGGCCGTCGCCGCCACCAGAACCACCATCGCCGCCACTGCTGATA
Organism: Thermoanaerobaculia bacterium; assembly: GCA_029287645.1. Taxonomy (GTDB): domain Bacteria; phylum Acidobacteriota; class Thermoanaerobaculia; order Multivoradales; family JAHEKO01; genus JAUVRX01. The sequence continues at coordinate 4,835 of JARFQS010000244.1, forward strand.
CTCGAACCCTCATCTTGCTCGGCACATCGTCTCCCTTCATGCCCCTGCTCTCTCCTTCAAATTCATTCGACCGTCTCGGAAGCGTCCCACCTCCCCGGGAACCTACTCTGCTTCGGAGCTGAGAAGCTCTTTGGGTAGCAGTAGCTTGGCGATCCGCTTGCTGAGCGTGTAGATCCTCTTCAAGTTGTCGACGATGGCCATTTCGAGCCGGAAGACGGTCGGCCGCTCCGGATCGTCGATGGCAAGGCGTTCGGCCTGTCGCTGGAAGACTTGCGTGATGCTCCGGTTGACCTCACCCTGCAATGCCAGCACCTCCTGGGCGGCCTTCTGGTCGTTACCCTTGACCGCCTCCACGGACTCTCCCACTGCCTTCGACACCGCTCGATAGATATCGGTCAACATCAGCAGGGTCTCCTCGCTCGGCTGGACTCCCTCGTTCAGCATCTTGTGGCCGACCTCCGCCAGGCCATCTTCAACTACGTCGCCGATACTCTCCAAATAGTCACTCGTGCTCATGAGCGTGAGGAACTCCTGACTCTCTCTGTCCGTCAGGGGCTGGCGCCGGATCTCACCCAGGTAGCTCAAGATGTGTTTGTGCAAGATGTCCACCTGATCATCGAGTCGGTGGATCTCGTCGAGCGCGCGTCGGCTGCCGCTCTGTAGGCCCGTCCCCAGGCGCTCCAGCATTTGCTCGACAACCTCACCCATGTGGCCCAGCTCCAGTCTCACCCGCTCGAGCGCCAGAGAGGGGGCTTCGACCAAGGCCTCGTCCAAGTACTTGGCAGTGACAATGACCGTCTCTGCGGTTTCCGGTCGATCAGGCAGCATTCTCTCGACGAGGTGAGCCAGTTGGGCGGTGAACGGCAGAAAGACCAGAGTATTGGCCACATTGAACACGGTGTGGGCATTGGCTATCTGTCGCGGTACCTCCTCCGCCATCTTCGCCACGCCTTCAAGCTCTGGATGCGCCGGCGACATCCAGCGCACCAATTCGGCCAGCTGATCGATGAAGCCGACCCACAGGAGCACGCCGAGTATGTTGAACAGGATGTGCGCAGCGGCTGCCCGCTGTGCCTCCCTGGTCTTGCCCAAGGCCGCCAGCAGCGCGGTCACGCAGGTACCGATATTGGCGCCCAAGGCCAGTGCGATACCGGCCTCCAGCGAAACCAAGCCTTCGCTCGCCATGACGATGGCGATTCCGGTTGTTGCAGCCGACGATTGGACTAGCGCGGTGAAGACCATTCCCGCCAGGATTCCAAGGATAGGAATCTCCATGCGCTGCATGAACTCTAGAAAGGGCTGGAACTCGACCAGCGGAGCCATGGCCGATCCCATGACACCCATGCCATAGAACAGCAGGCCCAGGCCCAAGAGCATGGAGCCGTACAGCTCGACCTTTTCCCGCTTGGCGCTGAACATCATCGCGAAGCCGATGGCCACCATCGCCAAGGCGTACTGCGTGACGTTGAAGGCGACGATCTGTGCCGTGAAGGTGCTGCCGATATTGGCGCCCATGATGACGCTGATCGACTGCGCGAGTGTCATCAGTCCGGCGCTGATGAACCCCACAACGAGAACCGTGGTGACCGATGACGAATTGAGCACCGCTGTCACGAACGCCCCGGTGATCGCACCCAGGACCCGGTTCTTGGTCAGCTTGGCCAGAACGAGCTTCATGCTGCCGCCGGCCACCGACTGCAGGGCCTTGGCC
>JARFQS010000251.1 GCA_029287645.1 Thermoanaerobaculia bacterium
CCTGTCCACGGTGAGAACCTCACCAAGGGCTGCCGAGGCGACTACTTGCTCAACGCCACTCTCGGCTTGACGGCCGGCGAGACGAGGTCCTGGCAGATCGTGGCCGATGTCTATCAGAGCCAGCTAGACGTCCAGCATCGCCGTGCCGAAATGCTTGCGGCTTCCGATCTGAAGGAGTCCATCAACGCTGACGTAGATCGCGGCTCGGATCGGCTCCGCAGCCTGATAGCCAGCGCAGACGGCGCACAATGCACCCAGGACCTAATGGCAACGACACACCACTTTGCCAACACCCTGTTCAACAGCATGCGAGGCGGTGTTCTGGTCGAGAACGGCTCCGTTGACGTCGAAGACCTATCCGGCTTCCTCGAACACCGCAATCGGGCTGCCCATCGCACCCATGCTGCCTGGCTGTCGTCGCTCGGTGACCGTGTCGTCCGGCGCCAGCTACTCGACCAGGCCGGAGATCAGGGCGACCCGGACTTGGAGCGCCTTTGCCATGAGTACCTGCCCCTCACCTTTAGCCGTCGTCACGGAGATCCCAGCCGACCGTGGAACATGTTTGCGATCAACGTACAAGACGACGACGGCAACCAGATTCTCGATTACCAGGGAAACTGGCGCGACATCTTCCAGAACTGGGAGGCACTGTGCTACAGCTTCCCGAACTACCTGGAAAGTATCGTCGCCAAATTCGTGAACGCCTCGACCGTCGACGGCTTCAACCCATACCGGGTGACAAGAGACGGCATCGACTGGGAGGTCCCCGAGCCGGAGAATCCCTGGAGCAACAACTTCGGGTATTGGGGCGATCACCAGATCATCTATCTGCTTCGGCTGCTCGAGGCACTCAGTTCCTTCTATCCCGAAGCGCTTCCGAAGATGCTCAACCGAGAAGTGTTCAGCTACGCCGATGTTCCCTACCGGATACGGCCATACGACGCCATCTTGCGGGATGCCAAGAACACGGTCGACTTCGACCACGACCATGCCGGCGAAATCGCAGACCGTACCGCGATCCTTGGCTCCGACGGCAGACTCCTCATGAACCATGAGGGGAACGTGATGCACGTAACGCTGGCGGAGAAGCTGCTCGTTCCCGCGCTGGCGAAGCTTGGCAATCTCGTCGTCGACGGCGGCGTCTGGATGAACACGCAGCGCCCTGAGTGGAACGACGCCAACAATGCCCTGGTCGGATACGGGTCGTCGATGGTCACGCTGGCGTACCTCCGCCGCTACTTCGCCTTCTGCGAGGATCTCTTCAGTGATGCGGGAGACGGCGAGTTCGTCGTGTCCACCGAGGTGGCGAGGTGGATGGAACAGACACTTTCCGGCCTTGCTACCTATTCCGATCGTCTCGCGCAACCTGACGTCACCGACCGCCGCCGCAAGCGCATCCTCGATTGGTTGGGCTCCGCATTCTCGGACTACCGAGCAGCCGTCTACGAGCACGGGTTCTCCGGCAAAGCAACGGTGAGCGCAGCGGATATCGTCGAGTTGTGCCGGGTGGCCGTCGACTATGCCGATCACAGCATCCGTGCCAATCGTCAGGAGTCCGGGCTGTACCACTCCTACAACCTCGTCCAAATCGAAGACGAAGGCCGAGAAATGTCCGTCGATCATCTCCCGACAATGCTCGAAGGACAGGTGGCGGCTCTCAGTTCTGGAGTGGCGTCCTCTGCTGACGTCTTGGCCATCGTCGACGCTCTCTTCGAGAGCCCGCTGTACCGCGCCGATCAGAACAGCTTCATGCTGTATCCGGCGCGCCAACTGCCGAACTTTCTGGATCGCAACACGCTTCCCGGCCCGGAAGTGGATGCGAACCCGCTGTTGGTGGCCCTCCTCAAAGCCGGAGACACGACCATCATCGAGCAGGATGCTCTCGGCACGCGTCGATTCGACCCGTCGATCACCAGCAGCGCCAACCTGGCCGAGGCACTCGATCACCTCAGCGCTCAGCCGGATTGGACTGAGCTCGTTGCCGCGCACCGCTCCGCGGTCGACGATCTATTCGAAGAGGTTTTCCAGCACAAGAGGTTCACGGGCCGGTCCGGCTCCATGTACAAGTACGAGGGGCTGGGCTCGATCTACTGGCACATGGTTGCCAAGCTGCTTCTGGCTGTACAAGAGGCGTTCTGGCACGCACGGTCCATGGGGGAGTCTGTTGAAACCCAGAACGCCTTGGGCGACGCCTACTACAGGGTCCGTGCCGGTTTGAGCTCAGACAAGACGCCCGCCCAGTACGGTGCCTTCCCCGCCGACCCCTACTCGCATTCCCCGTCGCATATGGGTGCACAACAGCCCGGCATGACCGGTCAGGTGAAGGAGGAGGTGCTTACCCGCTGGGGCGAGTTGGGGATCCGTGTCGACAATGGAATCATCGAGTTCGATCCTGTCCTGTTGCGGCGCCGCGAGTTCCTCACCGAGCAAACGGATTGGATCTACTACGACACCTCCGGTCGGAAGCAGACACTCCAGGTGCCGGCCGACGCTCTCGCATTTACCTACTGCCAGGTCCCGATCATCTACCGCATCGGCGACGACGCGGGCATGGTGACGGTGAGCGCCGCCGACGGGAGCTCGACGACGTTCTCGGACCTGCGACTCGACACCGGGACGAGTGCCGCGATGTTCGAGCGGAGCGGCGAAATCGAAGCCATCGAGGTGAAATTCCCGCAGTCGACGATTAACCGACCGTGACTCCGCGGACGAATGTGTAGAGCCCACCGAGTGCGAGCAGCCACATCACCAGTGCTCCTGATCGCCATCCGCGTCCCTTCTTCCAGGCCTTCCAGCCGACCCAAACAAAGACCAGACTCAGGATCAGATCGAAACCGATCGGAGGCGGCGGATACGGCTCCTTTACCTGAGCCAGGACCCAACTGTCGGGCAACATTGCTCTAGCCACCACCTTCGAGGAAGACGGCCACAAGCTGTCTCTTAT
>JARFQS010000386.1 GCA_029287645.1 Thermoanaerobaculia bacterium
AAGTAGGACTATGTGATACCGATTCATCGCGTTCCCTCCTCAGAGGGTCTTCAGATACTCGATCAGATGGTTGAGTTGGTCCTTCGTCAAGTCGTTGGTGACACCGTGTTGATCGTAGGTGTTGAATCGCGTCCAGATCTCCTCGAGGCTGAAGGCCGAGCCGTCGTGGAGGTAGGGCGCCGAGTCGTAGATGTTGGTCAGATGCGGAGTGTCGAAAGTGTCCTCACGATCGAGCGGGGACTGGGTTCCGACGTTGTGCTGGCCTCGATCGGTATAAAGCGGTCCAGGGTGGCAGTTGACGCAACGTCCGTTGGGAGGAATCAACCGGCCATCATTGGTGTGGGTCCGCTCGTAGACGGCCTTGCCGAGCCGCTGTGCCTCCGTCAGGGGTGCCCCCAGAGACCGATAGCGGTTGGGTGGACGAGGGATCGTGGTGATGTAGAGCTCGAGCGCTTCGAGCTCCTCGGGAGTGAAGGGTGCAATCCGCGTGAAGAACACCGCCAAGCGTGGGCCACACTGTCGTTGCAGGCTGGGGTTGAGTCCCGACCATTTGAAGGGAGCGGTATCGAAGATGCCCCGCAGAGTGCGGTTGTCGACCGGATCCGTGCCGATCCCATCCGGCTCGATGTCGTAGGTGATGCCGTCGACGTGGCCATCCGGGTGGCATGAATGGCAGGAGAACTGGCGGCGGAAGGTGATGTCGGCGCTGTGGAAGAGCTGCTCGCCCCACCTCGTCTTTGAAATGACTTCAGGGCCACCGAGATCGATCTCCTCGACGCTCTCGAAGCGGTCGAGATCGATCACCGTCACGGTGTCACCGAGCGCATTGGCCACATACGCCGTCTTGTTGTCGGAAGTGATCGTGATCCCCCGCGGGCTCATCCCCGTTCCGACGAAGGTCTCGACGAACTCGGTGGACTTGGCCAAGTGGTTCGGGATGACTCTCTCCCTCTCCTCGGGACTCGCCGCTTCCAGGATTCCCAGGAGCTTGTCGAGATCGACCACTGCCACCCGGTCGGATCCGCTGCTGGTGACCAGGGCCAACCGTCCGTCGGAGGTCATGGTCACATCGGCGGCGTCCGGGAAGGCGATGTCGGGCTGATCCAGAAGGACCTGGTCGACCCTCCCGTCTCGCCAGACGATGCCCACACCGTTGGTGATCGTCCATCCCTGGAGCAAGCGGGTCATGGGGACCAGATTCTTGGTCCGGTTGAGCGTGACCATCGCGAACTCGCCGCTCGGGTGCCAGGCGACTCCCTGCAGGAGATTGGCGGCCGGGACGATGAATCGGTCCTCGACGGCACCCCGCTCGGCGTCGAGAACCGTGACCTCGGACATCGGCGGTGTGCGAGGCGGAACGAAGCCGGACAGAGTGTTGGTGACAAATATCTTCTCGCCGTCCGGCGAGAGAGCCAGGGACCACGGGACTCTCGAGGTGGTGAGGCGTCGGGTCTCCTGCAGGGTCTCGGCATCGATCACCGAGACGCTGTCCTGCGAGCTGTTGAGAACGTAGATCCGTCCGCCCGAGGCGTCCGTCAGCACGCCATGGGGCTCGTCTCCGACCTCGACCGTAGCCACGATCTCGCGGGTCGCCACATCGACTACCGAAAGAGTGTCGTCGAGGCGATTCGTGATGTAGGCCGTCTTGCCGTCGGGGTGGAAGGCCACGTCGTGAGGCTGGCCCCCCACCGCGATCTCGTCCACGACCTCGTGCGAGGCGGTATCGACGATGACCGCAGAAGAGGAGGCCTCACAGGCTACCCAGAGCTCGGAACCGTTCGGCGTCAGAGCCAGATTGATCGGAGTCTTGTAGACCGGCTCCTGGTCGGCGACTTTCGCCGGCACTTTGGGATGCGCGATTGCCGCAACAGCTGCCTCGTAGTCGAAGGGACCGCCTGCATGACCTTGCTCGTGGCAGTCCGTACAGACCTCGGGACCTTGCTCACGAAGACCGGCAGCCTTGGCCGCCGGACGATCGAGCATGACGGCCTCGGGAGAGTAGTCGGCACCCGGTCCGTGGCAACTCTCGCACTGCACGCCATCGCGCAGATCGAAGCCCGGCTCGAAGCTCGCTGCGTCGTGGCCGGCACCGGTCGCGTGGCATCTCAGGCAGGCATAGCTCTTCTGGGGATCGCCATCGACTCCGGAGCGTCTCGCCATCTCCTGGGCGGCTGGCGTGCCGAGCACCGCATAGGCGCGGGCGTGAGGCCCCATGCGCCATTTGCTGAACTGGAAGCCCATCATCGGGCCAGAGTGGCACTGCTTGCAGGTGGTGACGCCGACAAACCTGTGCTGACTGGAACCGAGTAGTGCCTCGGCCTCGCCACCTTGGCTCGGAGCTTCCATCGACGGATTCTCGGGCCTCGGATGCGCGATAACCTGTAGAGCCTTGTCGACTTCGTACGGCTCGCCGCTCAGCACCGCTTCGTGGGACCCTTTGGGTCCGTGGCAGACCATGCAGGTGTTGGCGGAGGGCATCCGGAGGCCCTTTTCCATGGCCAATTCCCGGTTCTTCATGACAGCTTCGTCCATGTACTCGCTGCCAGGACCGTGACAGGTCTCGCATTGGACTCCTTCTTCGATCAGGAACGTCTCGTCCTTTTCCCATTCCTCCGCATCGACTGCGGTGGCATGACAGCCGAGGCAGACTCTTGCCGTCTGCGGGGCCTCGGGTATGCCACTGAGTCGGGCGATCTCCTTGGACTCCGGCATGGACAGCGTGGCGTAGGCCTTGGCATGCGGCGACAGTCTCCAAATGCTGAACTGGTGGCCTGCTGCGGGACCCGAATGACACTCGGCGCAGACCTTCACGCCCACATACACAGGCTCCCTGGGCTGCGCGGGCAAGGAGACTCCCCATGCCATGGCCACCAGACAGGCCAGACCCACGAGAAGGACGGGTCGACGCCATCTATTTCGCACCTTGCACCACCTCCAGTATCTGATTGGCAGGAACGGACTCGAGGACTTGCTGCTCTCCGTCTGGCCAGACGATCTCTATTCTGTCGGCCACCTCGGCGGTTCCGAGGCCGAAATGGGGGCGGGGATCGCTGGTAGAGAGGTAGCCGAAAACAGCGTGTACCGGGTGGATCGAGCGCCTTTGGCCGACAGTCACCGTCACGGTGGCTCCAATCGCCACCGTCTCGCTGTCGGAAAGTAGCGGTACCACTGTCAGCCAGTGGTTGCCGTTCTCCGTGTCGTTTCTAAGCAGCTTCGGGGATTCTCCGAGGTTGGCGACCAGAATGTCCAGATCGCCATCGTTGTCGAGGTCTGCGAACGCCGCTCCCCGGCCGACCGACTTGCTCTCGAAGTACGAGCCGGCGTTCTTGGCCACATCCAGGTAGTGACCGGTGCCGTCGTTGTGAGCCAGGACATCCTCTTCGGTGTATAGGTGATGGGCGTTGCCGTTGGCCACGAAGACGTCCAGGTAACCGTCGTTGTCGAAATCGATCAGCCCGCTGCCCCATCCCGTGTACTGACCGCAGATCACCGCCAGGTTGGTCTCCGCGGTGACGTCGGCGAACAGCCCTTCCTCTTTCTGACTGAGCAGGCAGCCATAGGCCATGTCGGGTATCCAGATGTCCATGAGTCCATTGCGGTCGATATCGCCGACCACCGGCCCCATGGATGAAGCTCCCTGCCCTCCCTCTCCAAAGGCGACTCCCTGCATCAGGGCCCGGTCCTCGAACTTCCCGTGACCGTCGTTGACCCAATAGGCGCTGGGCATGGCGTCGTTGGCAACATAGATGTCCTGGTCGCCATCCTGGTCGAGATCGACGGCAATAGCGCTCATGGCACGACCGTCGGGATCGAGCATGCCAGCTGCCTCGGTGACGTCGGTGAAGGTGCCGTCGCCGTTGTTGCGATAGAGGTGATCGGGTTGTCCCTTGTAGGCCAGGGGGCCGGGATAACCCTGCGCGGCGTAGAAACTCCGAAAAGCACCCTCGTCGTACTCCAGGTAGTTGGCCACATAGAGATCCAGGTCACCGTCTCCGTCGTAATCGAGCCAGGGTGCCGAGACGCTCCACAACGGATCGGCCAGGCCAGCCTCTTCGGTGATGTCGGTGAAGGTGCCATCTCCTTCGTTGCGATAGAAGACGTTGGCACCGTAGTTCAGCACGTAGAGATCGAGATCGCCATCGAGATCGAAGTCCGCTGCGGAGCCGCCCATGCCAAACCCCTGGTCCCCGACTCCGGCGGCAGCCGTCACATCGGTGAAGGTGCCATCGCGGTTGTTGCGGTAGAGAGCGTTGCTGAGTTGGCCACGCAGGTTGCGACTGCGGTTGTCGCTGACCCCCGGCTTCCATGTGCCGTTGAGGAGATAGATGTCGGGGTACTCGTCGTTGTCGTAGTCGAAGAAGACGGCGCCGGGGCCGGTGCCCTCCACGATGTTGCTGAGCTCGGAGTCGCCGAAGCTGTGCTGGAACCGGAGACCGGCCGGCTCCGTGATGTCGGTGAAGAAGGGGCTGGAAGACTGTCCGACGATCGGGGTCGTCAGGCAGATCATCAGCAAAATGTAGATCTCGGGCGCCTTCATGACCCTGCTTCTCCTTGTTGGTTCACCAAGACTTCCCCGGGCAGATCCCACTGGGCGCCGAGGTCGATCCACTCCACGAAGACCCTGCGCTCCTCGTCGCTCAGCCGCTCGAGGTGATCGGGTGTGTGGCGGCCGGAGAGCACACCGATCAGGCGACTCGCCCTCGCTTGACCCGGCACCACGAGGCGGTGCTCTTCTGAGCCATCGGCGTTCGCAGCGGCAAGCAGGGCCTGGTAGGCGTCCCACCCAGCCTCCTCACTGTCGAGGGAGCCGAATGGCAGCTCGCTGTCGACCTCGCTGTGGCAGGTGCTGCAACGGGCCTGGAGAATAGGACGAATGTGGCTTCGGAAGGTAATGGTGCGGCGCCGCTCGGCGGGGAGCGTGAGCTCGTTCGCGGGTCGAGCCACCGCTTGGACGAATCGGTTGTCCGGAGTCAACTCCGGATCCTCGTGACAGCCGATGCAGCCCCGGTACTCCCGATGCTTGACCCAGATCCAGTCACAGCTGGCCAGGGCCTGGCCATCCTGGTCGAGAAGTTGGAGCTCGACAGGCAGATCGGCCGGCAGGTCGATGTGAAACGAGCCGTCGGCCTCCACCGGAGCCTCTCCCAGGAGTCGCCTGGCGACCGGTGGGGAGCTGCGATCGGACGAGTCGGCCTCGGTTGTCGGCACACCCTCGATGACTCTCACGCGCTCGATAGAACCGCGTTCGAGGGCTGCGATGCGGGTGTCACCCTCGTAGATGTCCATGCAGTAGAGCTTGCCGGTCGGGGACTCGGGGCGAACCGTGCTGGAGCGGCCGTCCGGCTCTGGACGGGTAGCCAGTAGCTTGGCGTGCAGAAGATGGCTGCCCGGGAGAGCGAGGAGGGGCTCGAGGTCACCGCTGGAGGGCTGAAATCTCGCCAGTTGGAAGACGCTGTCATCTGCCGCGGAGCGCTGAGAGACGAGCAGGCCACCATCGTCCAACGGTGATGGAGAATGGAACAGACCCTGACTCTCGTCGGTGAGCTCGGCATACGAGTCGTGCGGACGCTGGGTACGGAGTGCCGCCAGCCAGCCAGCGCCATCCCAGCCCACCTGGTCGGCCTCGACGAAGACCACCAGCCCGTCCGTTGTCAGGGTCGCCATATGTTGGATTCTCGCTCCCTGGAGGCCACCGAAAAAGGCATAGTCGATACCGTCGGTTTGGACTCCGTAGAGCCCGATTCGCCCCTCGGGAAATCGAGGGTCCGACAGCATCCTCCAGCCTGAGAAGAGGAGAAGCCCATCTTGCATTAGAAACGGTGTTCGGTCGTTGCCGGGATGGATGGTGATGCGGCGCAGCTCCGAGCCATCCAGGCGCACCGTGTAGAGGCTGGTCCCGGGGGCCGTTCCCGCTTCGTTCAGGACCCCGTCCTGGCGCTCGAAGAGGAGGGTGTACCAGGGCTCCGAAGAAGTGATGGTGTAGAACGTCGAAAGGTAGATGGGGCGCCGGGCGTCGAGCGTCTCATGGGTGATCTGACGCGGCGCGGTGCCATCGGAACGCATCTCCCAGATGTTCCACGGATCTCCGGCTTGCCTTTGGGCGGCGAAGAGGATGCGTTCGCCATCGAAGGAGACATCGGGGTCACAGGCACTCGCGAAATCGCTCGTCAGTCGCCGGGTAGCTCCGTCGGGCTGGAGCACCATCAGTGAGGCTCCCTCACCGTAGTCGGATGGGAGCATTCCGTCGGCCCGACCGTCGGAGGGTGCTTTGTCGACGGGCAGGCTACAGAAGACCACGGGTTGCTTGAGAGAGGCAGCGAGCGTCGGCGTACTGGAGGCTACAAGAAGAGTCAAGAGCAAGGATCCCGCCAGCCTCCAAAGCGGGCGTAGGAAACGAGCCCGTGTCGGGCAATACCCAGTCAAGATCCCTTTCTCCTCGATGCGTGCAGACAGGCCGCGCTGGAGTAACACAGAATCCCCCGTGTGGCGCTCCGTCTCGGCTCGCGCTGGAGAGCCGAAACGGAGTAGAAATTCTAGCAAAGGGCCCTGAAAATACCGCCACCCTGTTGGGTGGTATCGAGGGCAGTGTGCTACCGATCAATCGATGTAGCCGAGCGTTTTCAGGTGCTCCCTGGTGGTCCGGAGCTCCTCTTCGGTCATGCCTTCGAAAGGGTCCTTGGACTGCCGATCGATGGTCGCTTCGGTCCCAGGAGTTATGACCGGATCTTGCGCTGATCCAACCCGTAGCCCAGCTGGATGGAGGCCCCAGCAGGCAGAGTCAGGTTTCTGCAGTCGGGATGGCTTTTCAGAACAGTTCTCTTCTTGCCGTCGAGCATGATTTTGCGACGCGAGCCCCGGCGCGAGAAGCGATAGACATCGCGGTCGACATGCCTGTAGCCAGGTGGCGGCTCGACAGGCTCTTCTGGAGGGGTTCCCAGGGACGCCAGTTGTGAGCAGTGATCGTAGGGGTAGCGGCGGGGTCGGACCGGATCATAGGGTGGCGTCCACTCCCAGACCATCTCCCCTCTACGGGTGACCTCGAAGGCTTTGCCGCCGCGGCTCGACGTGATGAGGACACTGCCGGTGGGCAGGGGCTGCTCGATGGCTCCGGTCGGAGAGTAGAAGTCGCCGGATGCGTAGCTCCAGACGACCGGTCGATCCCTCGGGTCGATCTCCATGACACGACTCTGTCGCGTCGGCGGTCGATCGGCGGCCTGCGGTGTTTTCTCGGGCCTGTCGCGTAGGAGTCTGAAGGCAGCCGGACTGCAGCAGAGTGCTCTCGATGCGATGTTTCGGTAGTTCTAGGCAAGGGAGCGGAGAGGCGATGATGGCAGTATCGAATTCAGAGTAGGATCGTTCCACTGCGGGTCCACGGACGGTGATGCCGATGTCAGGATCCTCTCTCATCAGCACCCACAAATCGCGCAGCATGGTTGCGCTTCGCCTGCTGTTTGCCCTCAAATTGTTTGCAGTCGCCCCCCTGTCGGCTGACCTTTGGTATCAGCATTATCAGAGAGCCGAAGAGGCTCTGGAGGCAGAGCGTTGGGAAGAGGCGGTCGAGGAGCTGAATCAGGCGATCCAACGTCGGTGTGAATCCGGGGTGCGTGTTCGTACCTACGGGATGCGCACCACGGACTACCTGCCCTATATGAAGCTGGGAATTGCCTATCTGTCGCTCGGCCAGGAAGAGGCGGACCTTCAAGACTTCGATACCGAAGAGCGACTCGGAGCGATCGAGGCTTCCGAGAACACCTTGCAGGAAATGAGGTTCCTGAGGGAGAGAGCCGCCCAGAGCCTGGAGAGCAGACGGGAGGATGATCAGGGTCGAATTCGACAGATCCTCGCCGAGAGCCTCCGCGAGGCTCGTGATCTGCGGTCGGCCGGAAAGACCGATGAGGCGATGACTGCGTTGGGCAGGGGGCTGGCCGTGGCCCCCGAGGACCCGGAGGCGACCCGCCTGATGGCGACTCTGCAGGAGGACGCTCGGCAGCGAGACCAGGAAGCCAGGGCCCAGACTCGTGCATCAACCATGGTGTCCGAGGGCCAGAGCCTTCTGGAGGAAGGCTCCTATGCCGAGGCGGCGAGTCGCTTCCGCGAGGCATCGGAGCTGGTTCCTGACGATCGGCAGGTGGCGGAGCTTCTTCTTGAGGCCCAGCGTCTTCTCCGCGCCGAGCTCGGGGCTCAACGCCAGAGGGAATCCAGAGAAGAGCTCGTCCAGCAGGAGCTCGAGGAGGTCCGCAGGCTGGAGAGCGAAGGTCGATTGGACGAGGCACTGGAGAAGTTGCAGGCGATCATTGTCATGCAGGAAGGTGGCAATGAGGCCCTCGCCATCGAGTCTCGACTCATCGGGGCCCGGGCGGCGGCGGAAGAGGAGCTGGCCAGCCAGCAGAGCCTGGCCGCGGAGTTGCAGGCGGCTGAGGCAGGTCTCTCCGATGGTCGATTCGAGGATGCGCTTACAGCGGCGAATCGGGCCCTGGCGCTGGAGCCCGGCAACGAGAGGGCCCTGGGTATCGTTGCACGCTCCTATCGTGAGCTGAGTCGTGTGCTCCTCGGTCGGGCTGCCGCTGGCAATATTCCTCCCGCCATCCGATTCGCCGACTTCCGGAAGGAGCAGGAGGACGGGTCCCTCGTGCAGCCGATCCGTGAAGCGGAGTTTCGATTGAGCGGCATGGTGATCGACAACTCGCCAGTTGTCATCGACTGTCTGGATGGTACGGGCTCGATTCTGGAGACCGTCGCCAAGCATCAGCAGCTGGGGGACACCTACGTCACCGAGTTCCATGTCGACAAAGTTCTCGCCGCCGGCCCTGAAACCTTCAAGGTCGTGGCTACCGATGCGGAAGGGCTGGAATCCCGCAGCGAGTACGCCGTCAACTTCCAACCGCCCTGGTAC
>JARFQS010000394.1 GCA_029287645.1 Thermoanaerobaculia bacterium
GTGCTGGACCGGGCTGACGAGTAGACATCTCGGTCGAGCAAGAAGGCCCGAGCCTCTTCGATGGTCCAGAACGGGCGAGAACCCGAGCGCCCGTTGTCTCGAGGAGCATTCAAGCCGAGTGGAGAAGAGAGCATGGAAAGCGACTATCCGGCCAACTATAAGCGGCTGCAGGCGCTGATCGCCGAGCTTTCTGGCGAGGTGCCCGAGACGATGCGGGCCTTCACGGTCCTGCACAAACAGGCGACCGCGGATGGCGCCCTGGATCGCAAGACGAAGGAGCTCATCGCCCTGGGCATGGCACTGAGCATCAACTGCGGTGGCTGTGTCGCCTATCATGTCAAGCAGGCCCTGGAGTCTGGAGCCAGTCGCGAGGAGATTCTGGAGGCGATCGGCGTTGCAGTGATGATGGGCGGTGGCCCCGCCGTGGTGTACGGCTGCGAAGCCCTGGCCGCCCTGAACGAGTTCCAGGCCGAGTCGAATCTCGGTTCGGGAGCTTCGGCACCCTGATGGAGTGGGGTGAGAAACCTCGCGGTCACCAACTCAGATTGCGAATTCAAAGGACGAAATCCATGAACCGACTTCTGGTAGTCCTCGGAATCTTCTGCCTGGCGGCGAGCGGTCTGAACGCCGCCGACCGGATTACCGGCAAAACTTTCACGACCCGATCGGAGGTCATCGCGCCTCACGCCATGGCGGCCACCAGCCAGCCGCTGGCAACTCAAGTTGCCTTGGACATCCTGAAGGAAGGAGGCAACGCAGTCGACGCGGCGATCGCCGCCAATGCCATGCTGGGCCTCGTGGAGCCCACTGGAAATGGGATCGGCGGCGATCTCTTCGCCATCGTATGGGATGCCGAGAGTCGCAAGCTCTACGGCCTCAATGCCAGCGGGCGGTCCCCATACTCGCTGACACTGGAGTATTTCCAGGACCAGGGACTGGAGTCGATCCCCAGTCATGGCCCCCTGCCGGTCACGGTTCCGGGTGCGGTGGATGGTTGGTTCGAGCTGCACGAGAAGTTCGGCAAGCTACCCATGAAGCAGGTTCTGGCACCGGCGATCCGATACGCGACGGAGGGTTTCCCGGTCAGTGAGCTGATCGCCTACTACTGGCAGCGTAGCGTGCCTACCCTGGAGGTCTGGGCCGGTTTTCGGGAGGTCTTCATGCCGAACGGGAGGGCACCCGAGAAGGGAGAGATTTTCCGCAATCCGGCCTTGGCCACGACGCTGCAGAAGATCGCTGACGGCGGCAGAGACGTGTTCTACAAAGGAGAGATCGCCCGCACGATCGATGCCTTCATGAAGCGTGAGGGCGGCTTTCTCACGTATCGGGATCTGGCCGAGCACACCTCGGAGTGGGTGGAGCCGGTCTCTACCAACTACCGGGGCTACGATGTCTGGGAGCTGCCACCCAACGGACAGGGTATTGCCGCCCTGCAGATTCTGAATATCCTCGAAGACTACGATCTCGAAGCCATGGGCTTCGGCAGCGCCGACTATGTTCATCTCTTTGTCGAGGCCAAGAAACTGGTCTTCGAAGACAGGGCTCGGTGGTACGCGGATCCGGACTTCAACGACATTCCGGTCGCGCAGCTGATCTCGAAGGAGTACGCGGCGGAGCGAAGGCAGCTCATCGATCAGGAACGAGCGGCAGACAGCTTCGAAGCCGGAAATCCGGCGCTCGAGGAGGGCGATACCATCTACCTGACCGTCGCCGATGCGGAGCGCAACATGGTCTCCCTGATCCAATCCAATTATCGAGGCATGGGCACCGGGCTGTCACCGGATGGCCTGGGATTCATATTCCAGGATCGCGGAGAGCTGTTCACGCTCGAAGAGGGCCAGTTCAATACCTACGAGCCCCACAAGCGGCCCTTTCATACCATCATCCCTGCCTTCGTGACGAAGAACGGGGAGCCCTACATGAGCTTCGGCGTGATGGGTGGGGCGACTCAGCCCCAGGCGCACGCTCAGATCGTCATCAACATGGTGGACTTCGGAATGAACCTGCAGGAAGCCGGCGATGCCCCGAGAATCCTGCACCAGGGCTCCTCCCAACCGACAGGTGAGACGATGACGGATGGTGGGACCGTCGTTCTCGAGAGTGGGTTCCCGTACGAGACGATTCGTGACCTCGTGGGCCGTGGGCATGCCGTGGGTTGGGACGTCGGACCCTATGGCGGGTACCAGGCCATCCTCTTCGACTCCGAGCAGGAGGTCTACTACGGAGCCTCCGAGTCACGGAAGGACGGTCAGGCGGCGGGTTACTGACGTCACGCTCGACCGAGGTACTTTCATTCAGTCTGTCCGCGGCTCCGGCAAAGGAGCCGAAAAGGCTCTGGCCTGTGCAGCCAATTCCTCGAGGCGCTCAGCCACGCGTCGGTTGAGGCTGCCTTCCGGATAGGCATCATCGTCGCCCAGAGTGCCGGCGCTCAGACCGGTGAGCAACTCGATGCCCTGGTCTACGGTCTCTACCGCGAAGACGTGGAACTTGCCTTCCTTCACCGCCGTGACCACATCCTGGCGCAGCATGAGGTGCTGAACGTTGGAGGCCGGGATCAGGACTCCCTGATCGCCCGTCAGCCCTCGACGTGAACAGATGTCGAAGTAGCCTTCGATCTTCTGATTGACGCCTCCAATGGCTTGAATCTGGCCGAGCTGATTGACCGAGCCGGTGACGGCCAACGATTGGCGGATCGGAACTTCGGCGATCGCAGACAGGAGAGCGTAAAGCTCCGCCGAAGACGCGCTGTCCCCATCGATGCCTCCGTAGGACTGCTCGAAGACCAGGCTTGCGGAGAGGGATAGGGGGCGATTCGGTGCGTACCTGGCTCCCAGGAATCCGGCCAGGATGAGCACGCCTTTGGAGTGGAGCGGCCCGGAGAGCTCGACTTCGCGCTCGATGTTTACCACCTCTCCTTTGCCGAGCCGGACGCGGGCCGTAATCCGACTCGGCCTGCCGAAGGAGAATTCGCCCATTTGAATCACCGAGAGACCGTTCACCTGCCCAACCTGCTCACCCTCGGTTTCGAGCAGGATGGTGTGCCGCTCGATCTCCTCCTGGGTTCGCTCCCGCAGTCGATCGCTCCGGAAGATCCAATGGTCGATCGCCTGCTGAACATCCCTGGCGGTGACGGTTCTCCGGTTACCCTTTCCAGCCCAGTAGTCGGCCTCCCGCATCAGGTCGAGCATGCGGCTCATGAGCAGTGACATTCTCTGGGCGTCCCCGGCCGAGCGAGCACTCTGCTCGATAACGCGGGCGACCGCGGACCGAGCGAAGGGACGAAGCCCTTCTTCCCGGACCAGCTTGGCGACGAGCCGAGCATAGAGAACCTGATTCTCGGGACTCCAATCGACGACCCCCGCGAAGTCGGCGCCGACCTTGAAGAGCTCGCCGAACTCGGGATCCAGAGTCGGCAGCAGGTAGTAGACCATCGGACTGCCCAGCAGTACGAGCTTGACCGAGACGTCGATGGGTTCGGGCTCGAGCGAGTAGGTGCTCATCAGGCTCATTGCCTCGCCGAGTGACTCGATCTTGATCCTTTTCGACTGGAGTGCCCGTTTGAGGCCTTCATAGGCATAGGGCTGTTGCAGGATCTTGAGGGCATCGACGAGGAGGTAGCCACCTCGGGCTCGGTGCAGAGCCCCGGGTTTGATGAGGTTGAAGTCCGTGACGACGGCCCCCATCTGCGAAATGTGCTCGATCCTCCCGACGAGATTCGGGTAGGTGGGATTGTCCTCGTAGATCACCGGCGCTCCCTTGGACTTGCCATGGTCGACCAGAAGGTTGACCCGATAGCGTCGAAGACTCGGTTTCTCCGAGTCATCGCCTCCCGATATGGCATCCATGGCGATCGAGGTGGGCTTTTCTCCTCGAGATCCCAGG
>JARFQS010000496.1 GCA_029287645.1 Thermoanaerobaculia bacterium
ACGTCGATGGGCAATACGCCCGCCTCGGCGCCGCGCTCGAGCAGCCGCAGCATCGGTGGCAACGCGCCCCCTTCCTGAGCAGTGGTGATCCCCGCCTCGGCGTACCTCGACAGGCCGATGGTGAGCAGCTCGAGCGCTCGCTCCGGTGACGGAGATGGAAGGGCGCCGAGCATCGCCGCCATGGCCGTCTCCTCCAGCACCCCGTTGGGCTCATTGCTACCCGGCTCACGCCGGATCTTGCCGCCTGCGGGGTCCGGTGTATCGGCGGTGATGGCGGCGGCCTCGAGCGCTCTGCTGTTGGATGTCATCAGGTGACTACTGATGTGCATCAGCACAATGGGATGATCTTTGGACACCGCATCCAGGTCGTCGCGAGTGGGATGGCGCTGCTCCTCGATCCCGGTGTCGTCGTAGCCCCAGCCGAAGACCCAAGCTCCCGGTGCGGGAGCGGTCTCCTCGATTCGTTGCCGGAGCTTGCGCTGGATGTCGCCGATCGTCCTGACATCGCCGATAGGATCGGGGTCGAGGTTGACGACCGCGAACTTGAGCGTCTGCTGCACGACGTGCGAGTGGGCGTCGATGAAACCGGGGAGCAGGGTCCGTCCCCCGAGGTCGACCTCGTCGGCAGAGTCGCCAAAGCGCTCGAAGGCCTCCGGCCGGCCGCCTACAAACACGATCTTCCCGTCGCGCTGGACCACCGCCTCGGCATACTGCGGCTCGTCGCCCACCATCGTCACGATGTCGCCTCCGTAGTAGATGGTCTGGTTCAGCGTTTCGGATTCGGCGGCAACTCTGGGGTCTCCTTCGGTCGCTGGCCCTCCGCAGCCAAGACTGAGGGCACAGATGCCGACCGCTATCAACGGGCTAAGGACTCGAAATCCCACTTTCATGACTGCCATCCTCCTTCTTCTCGATCCGCCATGGGGTGACGTGAATCGGTTCCCACCCTGTGAGTAGATCCACCCGCGGGATGGATCACTCCAATGCACCACCACCGGGCGCCGCCGGAGACGGTCGAGCTTGGTGGAGGTCAACCCTCTGCAGAACGGATCACGGACCACGGTTCCTCGACTCGCTGCGAGGCATCCAGTGTCTCTTCGGGAGTGATGTCCCCGTTCCGGATCCACCGTTTTTTCATCCGCTTCCGCCCGTTCCGGAGGCTCAGGAGTTCCAACCGGGTTGGGCTTCGTTTCGCCTGCAACCGCCGCCGTGCCCACGCCCTGTGTAGCGAGAGTGTAGCTCGACCGCCACAGCGCCAAGACACGACTCCTCGGAAGTTACTGATTTCAGGAGATTTACATGGTGCCCAGGGGCGGATTCGAACCACCGACACGCGGATTTTCAGTCCACTGCTCTACCAACTGAGCTACCTGGGCACGGGGCTCGAGGCCCCACCACGTTTTTATAGCCTCACTCCCTTACCCGAGTCAAGCGTCCGGCTTACAATAGGGCCCCATGTGGCACCGAAGCGTCGCCAACTTCACCCTCCTTGGGGCTTCGATCCTCGTTCTCTGGGCGAGCTCGGGCCCTGCCTCGGCCTGGTCCTCCAAGACGGCGCTGGCCATCACCGAGCAGGCGCTGATTCTCGCCCCTCCCCACCTGTCTCGACAGTTGGACCGACATCAAGGCCGGTTTCGAGAGGGCGTCCTGCTCCCGTACAAGCAGGCCGGCGGAACGGCCCAGGGGTTGGCGCTGCCACCCGACGTACTGAAGCGAGCCATCGAAAAGGAAGCGCGGAACGGTATCAAGGCGATCGAGGGCCATGTCTCGTTTGACGAGGTCATCTATCGCATGGGCTATGTATCGAGTCTCGTGGCAACGGCCAACTACCCGTTGCTCAGTGAGATGACGGCGCCCGTTCGTCCTGTCTACGTCGCCGACTATCCGGCGTTCGTCGAGTCGGCGTTCCCGAGATTCTCCGTCGTCTTCTACGGCGATGGACGCATGCTGGAAACCGAGGCCGACCTACAAGCCATGATCTCTGCCGCATTCCTGCGTTCCCAGGGCGTCCGCCCGCTGCTATCCCTCGAGTACGACAGGATCGGCGCACCGAACGGAGTGGAATTGTTCGACGACCGGTCCACGGCCTTCGGCATCAGCGCGATGGCCTACAGTCAGGCAGTCAGCGACGTGGTGGCGATTCTGCGTTACATTTGGCTCGGAGCGGGAGGTGTGGACAGCAACGACCTCTTGCCCCTGGATGAAGATCAACTCATTCTCCTGAACCCGGGTGGCGAGAACCGCTGAGGAGCGGCACCACCCTCGACAAGTTTCTCGAGAGGAACAGAGGCATGCTGAAAGCGGCACGCGCGCTCATCTCCGTCTATGACAAGCGAAATATCGAGTCCTTCGCCGAAGGGCTCGCCAGGCTGAACATCGAGATTCTCTCGACGGGTGGAACGTTCAAGGCCATTGAAGAGGCTGGCATTCCGGTCGCCCCCGTCTCTGAAGTGACCGGCTTCCCAGAGATTCTGGGCGGACGGGTCAAGACCTTGCACCCGCGCATCCACGGTGGAATCCTGGCCGACAGGGAACAGGCCTCCCATGTGGCCCAATTGAGAGAGCACGGAATCGCTCCCATCGACCTGGTGGTCGTGAACCTCTACCCCTTTCAGGCGACGGCGCGCGATGCGAGCCAGAGCTACGCCCAGGTTGTCGAGATGATCGACATCGGCGGACCCTGCATGATC
>JARFQS010000521.1 GCA_029287645.1 Thermoanaerobaculia bacterium
GGCGCGCAGGATGGAGATCATCGGACACTTCTTCGTGAAGGCGGATTGCAGAAGGTTGAAGCCCACGAACGCAGTGAACAGAAAGAAGCCGGGGTGGATCCAGTATCCGAGCGCAATGGACAGGAGGATGAAGAAACCGGCGATGGCGCGGAGATAGTCGTTAATCGTCATGCTTGAAGTTCCTTTCCTTGTCGGAATGATCAGTCCTGAGGTGCGACCTTTTCCAGGCCGACCGTCTTCACGTACATGTAGTAGAGGAGTGGAATGACCATCAGGGTCAAGGCAGTGGACACGACGACCCCAGAGATGAGGGCGACGGCCAGGCCTTGGAAGATGGGGTCGAGAAGTATCACGAGTCCGCCCACGACCAACGCCGCGGCGGTGAGAAAGATCGGTCGGAAGCGAACGACGCCGGCCTTGATGACCGCTGTCTCCAACTTTTCACCGGCCGCCAATTCGAGGTTGATGAAGTCCACCAACAGAATCGAGTTGCGTACGATGATGCCGGCCAGCGCGATGAAGCCGATCATGGAGGTAGCGGTGAAGAAGACGCCACCGATCGCATGCGCCGGTAGGATTCCGATCAGAGTGAGTGGAATCGGCGCCATGATGATGAGTGGCGTGACGAAGGACCGGAACCAGCCGACCACCAGCACATAGATCAGGACGAGCACCACCGCGAAGGCGAGACCCATGTCGCGGAAGACCTCGTAGGTGATCTGCCACTCGCCGTCCCACTTCATGGCGTATCCGGTGGTGTCCTCCGGCATGCTCGACGAGAGAATCCGCAGTGGCCCTCCAGTCGTCGGATCCTGCAGGGCCTCGACGCGCTCCTGCATGTCGAGAATTCCGTAGACCGGGGACTCCTCGGTTCCCGCCACCTCGGCGATGACGTAGGTCACCGGCTGCAGGTTCTTGTGGTAGATGAAGCGCTCCCGCGAAGCCGGGCGCACTCGAACCAATTCACCTAGAGGGACCATGCGTCCCTCGGCGCCGTGTACCGAGATGCCGAGAAGGCCCTCGATGCTGGACCGTTGACTGCGGTCGAGGCGCAGCACCAGCGGCACTGACTCGCGCGCCGTCTCGTCACGTAGCAGACCGGCTTCGGCACCCTCCAGTGCGACTCGCAAGGTCCGAACGACAGCTTCGGGAGTCGTGCCGGCCCTCACGGCCTTCTCGCGGTCGACTTCGAACTCCACCTGGGGTCCGGGATGCTCGACCCACCAGTCGACATCCACGATGCCGGGTGTCGTCTCGAAGATGTCCCGCACCTGCTGGGCCAGGTCGAGACGCTGCTCGAGGTCGGGTCCGTAGATCTCCGCCACCATCGTGGAGAGAACCGGCGGACCGGGTGGAACCTCCGTGACCTTCACGTTGGCCTCGGTCCCTGCGACGACCGGGGCCAGCAGCTCTCGCAGCTCCTTGGCGAACGGATGACTGGCGCGGTCCCGGTGGTGCTTGGGCAGCAGATTGACCTGCAGGTCCGCGACCAGGGGTCCACTGCGTAGGAAGTAGTGACGCACGAGGCCGTTGAAGTTGAACGGCGCGGAAGTCCCGACGTAGATCTGGACGTCGGTGACCTCTGGAAGCGTGCGAACCGTCTCGGCGAGGCTGCGAGCGATGCCCGCCGTCTCTTCGAGAGTGCTGCCCTCCGGCATGTCGATGACGACCTGCACCTCGCTTTTGTTATCGAAGGGGAGCATCTTGACCTTCACGACCCTGGCTGCCACCAGTGCCATCGAGAGCAACAGAGCCAGCGCCACGGCACCCAAGAGGGCCCAGCGACGCCATGCCTTGGCCAGGAGCGGTTCGAAGAGTCTCGTGTAGAGCTTCAGGAAGCGTGTCTCGGACGCGGTCTCCGCATCATGCTCGGCCGGACCCTCGGCCAGTTTCTCGGCGGTGCGGCGGAAGAGCTTGAAGGTCAGCCAGGGAGAGACCACGAAGGCGACGATCAGCGAGAACAGCATGGCCGCCGAGGCATTGATGGGAATGGGTCGCATGTAAGGTCCCATCAGGCCCGAGACGAAGGCCAGGGGAAGCAGCGCTCCGATCACGGTGAACGTGGCCAGGATCGTCGGATTGCCGACCTCGTCGGTGGCATAGACGGTGGCATGCCTGGGATTTGTCCAGCCCAGTTGGTAGTGGCGGTGGATGTTCTCGACCACCACGATGGCGTCATCGACCAGAATTCCGATGGCGAAGATCAGAGCGAAGAGAGTGACCCGATTCAGGGTGTAGCCGAACAGGTAGGAAGCGGCCAGGGTCAGGGCGAGGGTCGTCGGCACCGCGACGAGAACCACGATCGCTTCACGTCGGCCGAGGGCCAGCGCCATCAGGCCCACGACGGAGAGAGTGGCGATCCACAGGTGCTTCATCAGCTCGGATGACTTCTCGCCGGCGGTGAATCCATAGTCCCTGGTCTTCGTGACGTGGACATTGTCCGGAATCACGGGGCCTTTGAAGGCCTCCATGCGCTTCTCGAGGTCCGCTACCAGGTCGACGGCGTTGGTGCCTGGCTTCTTGGAGACGGCAACCGTGACGGCGGGAGCATCGAGGCCTGGTGGCAGATCCTTCTCGGCACCGGCCGCTCCCGCCATCATCCAAACATAGTCCGCGGGCTCGTCGGGGCCGTCGATCACCGTTGCAACATCTCGCAGGTAGACCGGATTGCCCCCGTAGATGCCGAGTACCGCGTTCTCGACATCCTCGGCGGTACGAAAGAAGCTACCGACCTCGACCACCGTCTCGGTATCCGCGCTGGCGAACGATCCTGCGGGCAGCCGCCAGTTGAGTCCGGCCAGGGCCTGATAGGCCTGCAGGAGGGAAACGTGGTGGGAAGCCAGCCGCTCGCGGTCGAACTGCACCTGGACCGCTCGCTTC
This sequence comes from Thermoanaerobaculia bacterium, assembly GCA_029287645.1. Taxonomy (GTDB): domain Bacteria; phylum Acidobacteriota; class Thermoanaerobaculia; order Multivoradales; family JAHEKO01; genus JAUVRX01. Next base: position 2,881 of record JARFQS010000521.1, read on the forward strand.
TGACCGCCCAGGATCCACACCTGTGCCACTCGTGGGTGGCGGGTCAGCTCGGTCTTGAGCTCTTGGGCCACTTGCCGAACCTGCATCGCGGTCGCATCGTTCGACCAGAGGGTGAAGGCGACCACCGGCACATCGTCGATGCTGCGGGGCGCTACCACGGGAGGCACGGTGCCTTCGGGCAACGTCGGGGCGATCTCGGCCACTTTGGAGTGCACGCGCACCACGGCCTGATCGGGGTCGGTGCCGACGAGGAACCGGACGATGATCATGCCGCCCGAGGGTTGGGTGATCGAGTAGACGTACTCGACGTTGTCGATCTCGTAGATGGCCTTCTCGAGCGGCGAGATGACGCGGCGCTCCACCTCCTGGGC
>JARFQS010000138.1 GCA_029287645.1 Thermoanaerobaculia bacterium
GTGTATAAGAGACAGGGCCAGAGCCACTCGGCCGCCGCGAAGGAATAGAAGTGATGACCTCCCGACTCCAGAAAGCCGGGCGTCTCTTCGGGAGCGATGTCCGCTCCCAGAGCGACCACCAGGTGGTCGGCCGCCAGGGACCCCTCCGAGGTCACCACCTGCTTGCCTTCCGGGTCGATGGACTCGATGGTCGCCTGGAGAAATCGGATGCCCTGGTCCTCGAGGGCCGAGAGCGACTCCTTGCAATCCTCGGGGGCCCGTCGGCCGAACATGAGATCGAACTTCGTGAAGCCGAAATTGAAGAAGTCGTTGCGATCCACGATGGTGATCTCGTAGCTCTCGTCGAGGGCGGCCCGCAGACGGGTAGCCGCCTCCAGACCGCCGAACCCGGCTCCGAGAATCAGAATCCTGCCCCCCATGGCGACCCCCTTCTGAGAGTTCTCCGCTGTTGAGTTGTCGCCCGGAATCATAGTGCTCCGGGAGGACCTCTGCAAAGACCTCCGAGAACTCTTGCGCGAGCGCCCTACGGTTCCATGTGCAATGCTGCAGCACCGAGAATTGCCACGTGCTCGATCCGGCTCCGGGCGAACGTGGTTCTCTCGAGGCTGTGCTGATAATCGAAGTCCTGCAATCTCCTACGCAATCCCGGTTCGAAGAAAGAGAACCCCTGGCTCACCGAGCCTCCGAACACGACCAGGTCTGGATCGTAGGCGTAGAGCACGGTCATGACGGCGTGACCCAACTCGTAGCCATAGGCTTCGAAGAGCTGTAGGGCCTCCTCGTCACCCTGTCGAGCCCGCCCGTAGATCGCTACTCCAGATTCTCCGGTCGCGCGTTCGAAGAACTGGCCGGAGCAGTAGGTCTCGATGGCGCCATCCCGATAGGGAATCGAGCCGATCTCGCCCGCACCACAGTTGGCTCCGCAGTAGAGGCTGCCCTCGATGATCACGCCGGTGCCCAGACCGGTGCCGAGCGTCATGCCGACCATGTTGCTCACCCCCCGACCCTGCCCGAAATGGAGCTCACCCAGGGCGAAGGCGTTGGCATCGTTGTTGACCAGCACCGGTAGGCCGTAGCGCTCTTCGAGCCTGGTCTTCAGCGGTACCCTGCGCCATGAGGGGATGTTCTCGACAGCGTGCACGATTCCCGTGTCGACATCGACGACGCTGGGTACCCCGCATCCGATGGCTACGATCTCGTCGTCCATGACGGTGTCGACAGCTTGGAAGACCTCCTGTAGAACCAGCTCCTCCTCGGCCTGAGAGGAGATCCTCCGAGCGTGATGCTCCTCCAGTGAGTCACCTCGCACCTTGCCCAGGCGGATGTTGGTGCCGCCGAGATCGATTCCGAGGATGGGACGGGATTCCATGAGTTGGGGACTCCGAGAAGCGACAGCGTACCGTAAATTCCTGCTCTGGAGCCGCTCGAGGTCGGGTTCACAGAGGATCACGGCAGGCTCGTGATACCCTGTTTCTCAAGCGCCCTGTGGCGGCACTCCTGGTGAGAGCTTGCGCTTCCAGGCTTGTCGAGGGTTTTTCAACCTCGGTGGCTACGCTGTCACATCGGAACTCGGAGGTCAGCATCGCCGCAGGGTCCAGCGGAGGCCAACCCGGACAACCGGTCTCCAGAAGAGAGGCATTATGGCTAGAAATCAAGCATCGATGGTTCGCCGCCAAAGGGAGAGGGCGCGTCAGCAGAAGCGGCGCGAGAAGCAGGCGAAGCGGGCCGAGCGGCGAGAATTGAAGAAGGAAGAGTCGGATATCGAGGTGGCGTCCGACAACCCAATGGACGATCCCACCATCGACTGGAGTGCCGCCGTGCGCCAGACCAAGGTCGATGAATCGGACTTCCCGATCCCCGAGCTCGATGAGACGGAAGAAGTGGAGTCGTAGGCGGTAGCGCGAGAATTTGCCGATCAAGACTCTCTGCCTGATCGCCCCGCTGGCGGCAGCCCTGCTCACTATCTGTGCAGCGGTCCCCATTCAGGCTGATGCAACGCGAGCCAGTGCCGCTGGGCCACAGCGCACAGAGCAGGAATTGCTGGATCTCCAGGAGTCGCTTCGGGAGACCGAGATGGCCTTCGCGGCCAGCGTCGCCAACAAGGACAGGGAACGATTCGCCAGCTTCATCTCCGACGAGGCGATCTTCGTATCGGGCGCAGTCTTGCGCGGTAAGCAGGCGATTCTGGACGGCTGGGCCGTCTTCTTTCGCGAAGAGGCTCCCAAATTGATCTGGGGACCCGAGATCGTCGAGATCCAGGACGACGGTGAGCTGGGGATGACGCGGGGTCCCTTCACGCTCGAGCAGGCCGGCCCTGATGGCACCTTGGAATCGCAGTCCGGGCTCTTCACTTCGGTGTGGGAACAGCAGTCGGATGGCAGCTGGAAGGTCATTTTCGACGCTGGCTGCCCGCCTTGTCAGGCGCAAGGGCCGACTGGCGGGGACCACTGACCACGCTTCGGATATAGAAGGATTCGAATACGACGACGCCCCGTGGGCATCGACGTGGTATCCTGCCTCGACTGTTCCCAAGAGTAAGGGTGCTGAACCACCTCTCGAAATTGGGCAGAAGAAAGGTGAGAGGGCCGGAGTCGGCCCTGAGATCGGTGACTTCAATCAGGCCCGAGACGATGTTGAAATCGAGCCCACCGGGTATAGGCATATTGCAGAGAATCGATAATTACTACCTGCTCGGACGGGGGATAACCCAACCCCTCCGGGTGTTACGCCGTCGGTCGCCATCTTGGTATAAAGATGTGTTACATGCTGAACCGAGGGTGACTGAACCCAGGGAGACCTGGAGACGGCAGCGAGTCTGGCTTCAGGAACGCCGGATTGTTGGCAGTCTTAGCCACGGGAGAATGCTATGAAGAGATCAGTGTTGCTGATGCTGTTGGCCGGCTTGGCCATGGGCCAGTTGGGAACTGCCCAGCAGGCGAACCAGAACATCAACGTCCTGCCGGCTCCGCAGAATCCGCTGGAATTAGATGCCTATCTCAAAGGCGATCTCTATCTGCAGCGGCAGGTCGAGCCGACGATCGTCGAGTCGACGCGGAATCCCGACCATCTTCTGGCATTCTTCGTGGACTATAGAGCCTGTCTCTTATACACATCTGACGCTGCCGACGAATCGAGTCGCGGGGGG
>JARFQS010000144.1 GCA_029287645.1 Thermoanaerobaculia bacterium
GACCAGGGTTGCGACAATCCCCTGCTCATCCGCATCGAGACCCGGGCCGGCCATGGCGCCGGCAAGCCGACCTGGATGCAGATCGAAGACATCGCCGACCAGTGGGCGTTCCTGAGCTGGGCGCTGGAGATGGAGGGGAACTGAGGGCGTAGGGGCTTAGGGGCGTAAGGGCCCGGAGCTCGGGAAGGCTTGCCCCGGGTGGGTGGTTGCCCTAGAATCCCTCTTCCGCAGTTCTTTGCGCACCCGTAGCTCAACTGGATAGAGCACCTGACTACGGATCAGGAGGTTTGGGGTTCGAATCCCTACGGGTGCGCCATTCTCATATCTACTCCACCATCAACAAGGAGTTCGTATGTCCGCTGCGCCACAGGCTTCGAAAGAGCATTCTGCATCCAAGTCCGGCTCGCGCCGCTTCTGTTTTCTCAATGTTGTCCTCCTCATTCTCGCTGGGGCTTCCGCAGCATGGTCCGCCCATCATGAAGGCACGTACGGGGTGCTTGTCATGGCTCATGGCGGCACCGAGGAGTGGGATCAAGCCGTCTTGGATGCCGTGGAGCCCCTTCGAGAGAAGTACCCGGTAGAAGTCGCATTCGGCATGGCGGATGCCTCGACAATCGACGAAGGTGTCAAGAAGCTCGAATCGTCGAACGCCTCGCGGATCGGAGTCGTCCGACTGTTTGTCAGCGGCGAGAGTTGGTACGAACGTACCGAACAGATTCTCGGTTTGATCGAAGGAGCCCCATCGGCCAATGAGTGGCAGGCCGAGGCAGAGAGCCACGGCGAGCATGACGGCCATCCGGACAGGGGTGCCGACAAGGCTCACCACGACATGAATCAGCACCCTGGCCATGCGAGCGAAGCTGAAGAAGTGATTGAGGACAGCCACACCCGCCACGGGACCAACGGCGATCAAGACCAGGGTGGACACCACATGGCTCCCTTCTATCGGATCGAGACCACTGCCTCCTTCACACTGAGCACCGAGGGCCTGGCCCAGGCTCCTGAGATGGACGAGGTTCTTCTACTTCGAGCCAGCACGTTGAGTGAGAGCCCTGAGAGCGAGGATGTCTTGCTCCTTGCCCACGGTCCCGGTGACGACGGGGAGGACGAGCGCTGGATCGCCACCATCAACGACCGAGCCGACCTCCTACGCCGGGAAGTTCCCTTTCGACGGGTCGAGGTGATGACCCTGCGAGAGGATTGGCCGGAGAAGCGCGAGGCTGCCGAGGAGAGGGTTCGGGAGTTCGTCAGGCGAGCCAACGAGGAGGGTGGCCAGGCGATCGTGATCCCCTACCGCGTCTTCGGTTTCGGACCTTATGCCGAGATACTGGAGGGTCTGGATTACACCTCCGACGGGCAGGGCCTGATCCCTCACGAAGCCGTCACCCAATGGATCGACCAGCAAGCCAGTTCCCTGCAGACAGACACCTTCCGACTGCCTATCGACTGACGGACGGCGCTGGAGTCTCCAGAAGGATGTGAAGCAAGTTGTTCTGGAAGGTCGGGTTTCCCAGCACAGTGCGGTGCATGTCCGTGAGGAAGACCTTTCGATTCCATGGAATCGGTGAGGTCACAAACCCGGAGCCGCCCCCGAGAAGACGCTCATCGGCAACGGCCGAGGCCCGCGTTACCGAGCCATCTCCCGGCGCCTTGAGGATCAGCCGCTTCGTGTTCTCGAAGCCGAGGACTTTCTTGCCATCCTTCTCGGCCACCACGGCCCTTGCCATCGTCGGCTGCACATCAGCAGCGAACAGAGTCAGCTCAGTAGGACAGGCCCTATCGGCGTGCTGATCCATGGCCAGGAAAAATCGGCGCGCTCTGGCGAAGGCCGCGTCCATGAACTCGCTCATCCTCTCCTCGCGCGCTCTCGCGGAAGGCTCGTCCGGGAAGATCCACGCCAGATACTTGTCCTGCCCAGAAGCGAAGGGACCCCAGGAGTTCTCGACCCAGGTCTGGGCTGAGAGGACGTCGATCTCGACTGCAGCTCCTGCTGCATCCACCCAGATCTTCTGCTCGTTTCGCGGCAGCATCTGATAGGCGGAGACCCACGTCGTGTTCATGACCGGCTCGAATTTGATCAACGGATAGCGCCGACCGACGACCATCTCCTTCAGCACCCGCATGGCACCGAAGTTGGGTGTGGAGATGACGATCAGCCGGTCCAGGTACTCGGCTCCGGCCCAGGTGACCGTGGGGCGCGGGGCGGCCAGGACGTCTTCCGCTCCGTAGCGCAGGAAGTACCGTGCCACCAGTCCCCCCATCGAATGGGCGACGAGGTCGAACCGGACCTCCCGGTTGCCTCCCGTTCCTTTGGAAGTCGCGATCTCGGCAATCCGTTCTCGCGCCTTGTCGAGAAACCTGCCCAATCGAATCGCATTCCCAACATTGTCCTGTCGCCAGTCGTAGAAAAAGGTCAAGCAAGGCGGGGTCTCGAGGGTCTCGATCGCTGCCGGATCTCCCTGACAGTAGCCGTAGCCAGCTTCCTCGATCAACCGGACCAGTGCCGCATAGATGCCAATGTTGACATCCATCACACCGGCATCGGCCTTGACCGTTTCGAGCAGCTCCACGGCCTGGGTATCGTCCTCGATGAAGGCCAGCTGATTCGGGTCCAAGGGAGGCTGCAAGCCATCGATGTCCAGAGCGAATGCCCTCAAACCCTCCTGTTTCGAAGGCAGAAGTGAATCCTTCGTGAACAGAGTGCCCCAAACGGTGGCCCCATCCTCGGCTCGGCGCATGGTTGCACCGGCAAACCCGTGCACGAGGACCACAGGGTTGCGCTGAGCGTTGGGAAGAGCTTTCGCGTAGATGGTCTCGATATCCGAGCTCGGATATTGAGCCGCTACCTGCCGAGCCGTCTTGCAACCTCCACCGATTGGGACCACGAGGAGCAGAACCACCGCGGTCCGTGCCCACTTTCCAAGTCTCGCTGAGTGCTGTGGCGGCATCGTGCCCTCTCGCGGTCGATCTCCGGACCGGGAGTATCAGATGCTAGCAGCTAGGCTTGTGTCCAATGGACCCAATGCGAAGGGCGGCACTACATCGTCATCCCCGATCGTGGTTTCGGCCCCTACTCGAATCGCTGCAACCTGTAGCTTCGTCGGGCGATAGACTCGAGGTTCGGGTGCCATCCGGCGGTCAGAAGCCGCCGAGCTTTTGAAACACAATTGCGAAGGAGGAGATTGCCATGCTGAGTCGAGTGCTGAAACCGATGACCGAGCCCGTCTTCGCCGCCCTGCGCATCGTCGCCGGGCTCATGTTCTCCGTCCACGGAATGCAGAAGCTCTTCGGAGTGCTCACCGATTCCCAGCCACCCGTGGGCTCCCAGCTCTGGATCGGAGGAGTGATCGAGCTTGTGGCAGGCCTCTTGATCGCCTTCGGGCTGTTCACGGTGTGGGCGGCGTTTCTGGCCAGCGGCCAAATGGCAGTGGCGTATCTCCAGTTCCACTGGAAGTTTTCCTTTGGCGCCGAGTTCTTCCCCGTCGTCAATCGGGGCGAGCTGGCGCTGCTCTATGCCTTCGTGTTCCTCTATATCGCTTGCCGCGGGCCGGGTCTGGCGAGCATCGACCGGGCCAGATCGTCTGCGGGATCCCAAGCCTGAGGCAGAACAGGGCTCTACCTCTGGAGCCAGACCGCTGACATTTTCAGTGCAGCTCGTGAAGCGCTGCAACCGTGTTGTGCGCCAGGACGCGGTCCTTGGCTACCAGGCAGAGGGCAGGTGCTTCGAGATGAGCCAGGGTTGCCGCGTCGTGACCCACACACTGACCCAGGACGAACGCCAGCTGTACTCCGGCGCGATTGAGCAGCTCGGCTTGCGCAAGGGAATTGCAGATCATTTCCGGCCGCCCAGGGCGGACCTTCTGGTGATCCTGAAGACCCAGAGACTCCTTGGGCACCGAGCCCGTTTTGCAGATCGCCGAGGTCACCCGGAATTCGTTGGCTCGCAGAACGCGAGTCAGGATCTGGGCTTCCCAACGAAGTCCGGTGCAGAAGCTCAGTCCGAGATGTGTGGCGCCGAGTCGCCGGGCGAAGTCGATCGCTTCGGCGACTCTACAC
>JARFQS010000169.1 GCA_029287645.1 Thermoanaerobaculia bacterium
GGGTGCGAGGAGCAGGTTCAGCTCCTTGCCCTTGCCGTCTTTCGGTGTGAGCGTCACGGAGAGAGCTTCCAGATCGCCCTCTCCCTGGGCCGAGCCGACCCCGGTCACAGTTCCTTCGACGGTGACGAGTGAGGATCGAAGCTCTTCTTTCGAGGTCGCCCCCGTCAGCAAGAGGGCGGCAAGAAACATCAGCGTGAATCGCTGCTTCATCTCACAGGACCTCGAGTGCCCACGGTAGGGGTCGTTACACCGAAAGAAGTGCCGAAGAGAATCGTGAAGTCCTGGGCGGCGTCGGTCAGGCCGAGCGTGGCGAGGAGTCGCCAGCGCATCCTACCCAGGCTGCGCAACCCGAACCCGAGCGCTGCCCTGGAACCCAGTCCGTCGATGACCTCGGGATTGCCCTCCACCCAACCCGACAGAATCAGGCGACCTCCGAGCGGTTCACTCTCGACGCCGACGTAGCCCTCGACGACATCATTCAGGGTCTGCCATTCGGGATCGCCGAGGTAGTTCCAGCCGAATCCACCGAAGCCCGTCGCGGACCAAAAACGGTACTCGCTTGTCAGGCCGAGGTAGGCGTCCCATTCCCCGGTGCCGAGCCCTTCGTCGGGATCCGCCGTGGGGATCTTCACTTGTGCCCCCAGGTCCATTCGAAAGACCTTGGCACCACCTCCGAGCAGTCGTCTGCTGCCGGCCAGCCGAACGTCTCCCAGGCCCGACACCCACTCTTCCGAAGAGGTGGCAACTGGATCGGTTCCGGAGCTGTCGCCGGTTCCGGAGCCTCCGCTTCCACCCGAACCGCTACCTCCCTCCGGGTCGCTGTTTCCGGAGCCGCCGTTGGAGTAGCCCGAGATCGATTCGGATCCCTGACTCCCATTCCCTTGGGGACCCCGCGGCTTGCCTGGGATGGGCCCCTTGCCGCTCGGTATGGGGGCTCCCACCTGCTTTCGGAAGAAGCCGACGTCGGCCCTGAACTGGTACTTGTCGCCGGTCACGAAGGTGAGACGGGCGGCCTGAGCGTCGGTATCGGTATCGGTTCCATAGCTCGCCTGCGTGAGTCCGGCCATCAGGAAGACCTCGCCGCTGAGGGCGAGCGCCGGGGTCGATGCCAGCAACGCCAGTGAGATGGCGAGAATGACGGATTTGTCAGACATCATCGGTTCCGTGAGTCGCGGAAGGTGAAATGAGAGTCGATTCCGGCAGACTGAACCGCAATTCTCGTGCCATCCCGAGCCCTCGCTAGGGCGTCCCGGATCGCCCTGGATTCGACAATTTCGTCGAATGGGACTCTGGGTTACGACGAATCTTGCCGGTACTTGGCCAGCTTGTAACGCAGGGCTCTCTCGGAGATGCCCAGCTGGGCGGCCGCCCTGGTCTGGTTGCCGTTCTCCAGTTTCAGGGCTTCGTCGATGGCGGCCCTCTCGAGAGCCTCGATTCTGGCTGGAAGGGTGGCGTCCGGCGTCTCGACCGTCGAAGTCTGGTTGGCGCCCAGGATCGAAGCAGGAAGGTCATCGATCGTGATCAGTTTTCCCCGGGCCAGGACCAGGCAGCGCTGGACGACATTCTCGAGCTCCCGTACGTTGCCGGGGAAGTCGTAGCGAACCACGAGGTCCATGGCCTCCCTGGAGAAGCTCTTGGTCTCGCCATCGGCGGCTCCGGCGTGCTTCTCCAGAAAGTGGTCGACCAGTAGGGGTATGTCGGAGCGCCTCCTCCTCAGAGGCGGTAGCTCGATGGTGACCACCGCCAGTCGGTAGTAGAGGTCCTCTCGAAAGCTTCCCTCCTGGAGCCGAGCCGGCAGATCGTGATGGGTGGCGGCGACGACTCTGACGTCGACAGGGATCGACTGATTCGAGCCGACTCTTTCGATCGCCCGCTCCTGCAGGACCCGCAGCAGCTTGACCTGGATCTCAGCCGGCAGCTCTCCGATCTCGTCCAAGAACAGCGTGCCACCTTCGGCGCTCTCGAATCGGCCAGTCCGGGCACGGTCGGCTCCGGTGAAGGCGCCGCGCTCGTGACCGAAGAGCTCACTCTCGAGGAGAGTGGGGGAGAGCGCAGCGGCGTTCACCGCAACGAACGGTTGGTCGGCTCTCGGGCTGGCGGCGTGGATGGCGCGAGCCAGGAGCTCCTTGCCGGTGCCGCTCTCGCCCTGCAACAGCACGGAGACGTTCGAGGGTGCGACGCGCCCTACCTCCGAGAGGGTCTCGGCCATCGAACCGCCTGCGGTGACGATTCCGGGTAGAGACTCGATCTCTCCGAGGCGTTGCCTCAGCTCGCGGTTCTCACGTCGCAATTGGCGGTCGGCCAGGCAGCGGCGAATCACGTGCTCCACTTCATCCAGGTCGAGCGGCTTGAGCAGATAGTTGCAGGCGCCTGCCTTGAGGGCCTCGACCGCTCCCTGCACGGTTCCAAAGGCGGTCACGAGAACAACTCCGAGCTCGGGGTTCTGGGCCTTGATCTTCTTGAGCAGCTCCGAGCCTTCCATCCCGGGCATCCGCAGATCGGTGACGACGAGGTCGATCGGCTGGCTGTCCAGCAGGTCGAGCGCACGGCGGCCGTTCTCCGCCGCCTCGGTCTCGACACCCAGGTCACGCAGAAACCCGACCAGCATCTCACGCTGGGCTGGATCGTCTTCGACGATCAGAACTCTTCCTTCCAGACTCATGGCTCTGCCTCTCTGTCGATGGGAAGACTCAAGATGGCCTCGGCACCGCCGCCTTGGAGATTGTCGAGGCTCACAGTGCCGCCGAGGTCTTCAGCAACCCTCCTGACGAGTGCCAGGCCGAGGCCGGTGCCGGTGTTCCGGCTGGTCACGAATGGATCGAAGAACCTGCCGTCCAGCGTGGGATCGAGGCCTTCCCCCTCGTCTCGTATCCGAAGACGTGCCTGCCCGTCGCGCATCTCGGCCTGCACTGCGACCCGGCCGTTCGGGGGACTGGCTTGTATGGCATTGCGCACCAGGTTGACGACGGCCCGGTGGACAGATTCGCGATCGGTCTTCGTGGGGGCGGAGCCGACGACCTCGTCCAGGAGGATGTCTCGGTCGGCGGCCTCGTCAGAGAGCACCTTCAGAACCTCTCGTGCCACTTCCGCGAGGTCCGTTTCGGAGCGGTGGTCCGATACCGGGCTCGCCAATTCGAGAAAGCCCCGTAGGACACCCTCGAGGCGATCGATCTCAGCGCGAATTCGGCCGGCGATTTGCTGCAGCTCGGTGTTGTCGGGCAGCTTTCTCTCGAGCCGTTGGGCTGCCAGTCCGATGGCATTCATCGGGCTCCGCACCTCGTGGGCCATCCCGGCCGTCAGGGCTCCAGCCGCAGCGAGGCGCTCGCTGCGCCGCCGCGCGGTCTCGGCCTCGGCCAGCCTCTCTCGGGCTTCCTCACGCTCTCGAGATCGATGTCGACTGACGACGGCGAAACCGGCTGCGCTGACGGCGAACCCGGTCAGGACGATTCCGACGAGCAGCGATCGCCACATGGCCTGGGATGCCGCCCGTTGGAGCTCGCTTCCGTTCAGACCTACACGAAGGGAGGCGCTGGTTCCGGCAGGGGAGTCGATGGGCATCGCCACCTCGAATGCGGTCTGCCCTCGGAGGTCGAACAACCTCTGGTGTAACGGCGGATTCGGGGGTACCGACCCGTCGTCCCAAGTCACGTCGACCCCATCGCCGGAGGGCTCTTCGCTGTAGCTCAGGTAGAGAACGCCGCTCGTGCCGACCAGCTCCCGGAGCAGGTTGTCGACGCCGAGGCGTCGTGCGAAGGTCCGCGCCGTCGATGGGTGAATGCGCACGAGGACGACTCCCCCCTTCGATGTCCTGACCGCGGCCCCCAAGTGCTCGACCCCGTCCTCCAGGGATGTGCCGAGAACCAACTCGTCAGCCCGCCCGGTGAAGAGATCCTGCAGGTCCTCCTCGACTGCTTCAGGCACCGGTTCGCCGAGAAGCTGCAGTTGTTGCTGTCGGGAGTCGTAGAAGATCACGGAGTCGAGGCCGTTGTCGGCGGCCAGCTCATCGAGGAGCTCCTGGTCCTCGACCCCCTCCGCTCGAAGCTCGGCCAGAAGACGCGCATTGTCGAGCATCTTCCACGAAATGATCTCGTCCAGCTCTCGACTGGCGTGAGAGGCGGCCACCAGACCGGGCCCGAGCGAGCTCGCCAGAACTGTGGCCTGAGCCGTGAGTGCTTCCTGGATCTGGCTGCGTTGATGGCGGGCCTCGAGGATCGTCCAGGCAAAGAGCAGGAGAGCCAGGAGCAGGGAGGAGGCCACCAGGGTTCGGGCGCGAGCCGGAGTCACGGACTCATCCTAACGCGGAGCCTGGTTGTGGCGAAGTCGGAGATCGCAGAGAGGGCGGCTCGAGCCGCCCTCTCGCCTCCGTTCGATCTGTCTGGGGAGAGCGAACTCAGCCCCTACCACCGTTGCCGCCGCCACCTCCTCCACGATTACCTCGTCCCTGACCACCGCCTCGGCAGTTGCCGTTGCCGGTTCCCTGGTTGTTTCCCCTCTGGTGACCGGCGCCGGAACCGTCTCGCAGACGTTGCTGGGTTCCGACCATCTGGCCGCCCTGGTTCTTGTAGCCGTACCTCGCGCCGTCGCGCTTGACCTTCATGGACTGGATCTGCCCGGCTTGTCCTTCGGAACCTTGCATGACGCGGGCACGAATCTGGTCCCCTACCTGCACGCAGTCTCCGCACTGTCCGGCAGCCCCGAGCCGAAGACGCATTTCCTCACCCTGGCGAGTCCTGATCATGAGGTGATCGAATTCGTCTTGATTCTGGGTCTTTTGCTGCTGCTGGACCTGGATCACCTCTCCCCGCACCTTCTTGTAGCTTTGCTGAGCCCAGGCCGGTACCGTCGAAATCAAACCCGCCAGGGCGATTGAAATCATAGCTGTCGAAAGATGTTTCATGTGAGATTTCCTCCGTTCGTTCTGTTCTATTCGAGTTCGAGTGATCCATGGCGGCTCCTTCAGGGTTCTGTTACAGCAGAGTCCGTGCCAACTGGCAAGAGTCTCGTAAGTAGTTTCTTATGTGACAGTTACAGGATTATCGACGAACGGTGAAGGAGCTTTCCAACTCGACGATTGTGTCGAAGGAGACCAGAGGGTTCGACGGATCTTGCCGCCTGACCGAGGGGTGAGAAGGCCCAGCGAGAGTGATGTCAGAAAGGCTTGTGAAATTCTTCACAAGCTGCTATGATGTCTCCAAGATAGCTCGAAAGAGCTGGAGAGTATTGACTGGGAGGTTCCCCTTTCGAAGAGTTCGTCCTACCAACTCTATTGGAGATCTCAAGATCTCGAACGCCTCTAGATACTCCTATCCCATTCCCTGGAAATCACCAGGGTAAAGTCGAAACCAACCAACCTACAAACGGAACCTCCCAATCCTCTCTCTCCGATCGACACGATCGGAGAGAGAGCTCCGCGTTGTCCCTCTAGACACTGCAAGAATCGATGGAGGAGCCGGATCGGTCGTCCGGGGAGCATGGCTTCTTCCGCAGAGTCGCTTAGACTAGCCCGGAGATGGCGGGATAAAGGGAGGGCTGCGAATGACACTCGAGACCGGTCTGGAGGGCTGTGGTCGCGCCTGCGCGGATCTCCCAACGTCGATTCACGAGGCCATGAGACGATGACCCGATCTGGGCGAAAAGGGACAGAAGCATCGACCCGGTGAGATCCGAGATTGTAATGCCCCACCCAATTCAGTCCGACGACACATCGGGGCCGGGTCCGTTCTTCTCGGTCGTGATTCCCGTGCTCAACGGGGGGGCGGTGTTTCGAGAAGCTCTCGGGGCTCTCCAACGATCGTCCTTTGGTGACTACGAGCTTTGGGTGGTGGATGACGGCTCGACGGACGACTCGTCGAAGGTGGCAGAGGAGTTCGGAGCCCGGTTGTTGAAAACCAGGGGTCGACGAGGTCCTGCCGCGGCGCGCAATCTGGGTGCCAGGCACGCTCGTGGAGAGTTCCTCTTGTTTCTGGACGCAGACTGCAGCGTGGGCGAAGAGACGCTGGACCGCGCCGCAGCTACACTGCGCCGGGAGGGGACGTTGGACGCCCTGTTCGGCTCCTACGACGACGAGCCGGCTGCCCCTGGCTGGGTGGCCCAGTACAAGAACCTCCAGCACCATTGGGTCCATCAGCAAGGAGATCCCGAAGCTTCGACGTTCTGGGCGGGTTGTGGAGCCATGCGGCGCAGGGTGTTCCTCGAGCTGGGGGGGTTCAACGAGCTTCGCTACCCACGTCCCACTATCGAGGACATCGAATTGGGGTACCGTCTCAGGGACTCGGGAGGCCGCATTCGTCTGGCCCGAGAGGTACAGGTGAAGCATCACAAGGCATGGTCGTTGCGAGGCGTCGTCCAGAGCGACCTCTTGGACAGGGGCATTCCCTGGAGCGAGCTGCTCGCGGCTCGGACGGGATCGGCAGACGAGCTCAATGTCGGATGGACGGGTCGGCTGAGCGTAGCTTCGGTCGTCCTGTTGATCGCATCCCTGACTCTGACCCTGGTGGCGCCTCGGTGGGCTCTACTGACTGTCGTGGCCATGTTGGCGCTGCTCTGGCTGAACCGCGAGTTCTATCGTTTCCTGAAGTCCAAGAGGGGGGCGGCGTTTCTTCTCGCCGCAGTGCCGCTGCACTGGCTCTACTACCTGAACTGCGCAATTGCGTATCCCGTGGGTCACCTGCGCCATTGGTGGCGGACGTTGACCGTGACTCGGTGAGGGTCCGACGTGGGGCCCCCAGGGGGCTATCCTCCCGTCCGCTGCAAGAACCCCCTGGAGGTCCCCACGCCGAACCCTTGGAGCCGCTGTAGTCCCCTGTTGAGCTGGTACCCTTAAGCCTTCAAGCCCCTACGCCTTATTGCCTCACTGCCCCAAAGATCAGCGGAGCAACGAAGGCTGATCCACCCTCAACCCTTGGGTTGTGAGCGGGGGCTCGGGTAGGCATCCGCCGGAAGGCCGCCGATCAAGGTCAGAGTCACCCCGTATGTCACCATCCCTGCCAGAAGTCGGAGAAGCCAGTTGGCGTCCGGACCGAGCCAGAGGAGGAGTCCAGCCATCACGGCGGCCGCGGCGATCGGTTTGACCAAGACACCGACGGAGATGTCGATTCCCAGGCGTCGGCAGGCTAGGAAGTCCAGTATCAGGATGAGCCCCTCTGCCGCGACCGTGGCCACGGCGGCGCCGACAATGCCATGTCTCGGGATCAGAAACAGGTTCAGGATCACATTCAGGGTCGCGCCGAGCGCCTGGATCCACATCAGGACTCTGGTTCGATCGTGGGCCAGGAGGGTGAGCCCGAAGACACCGTGCAGGAAGATGAACGCGAGGCTGACCAGAAGCAGGCGAAAGGCTTCTGCACCCTCGCCGTACTCCGCACCGAACAGGTGGATGAGCAGTGGGCCGGCAAGGAGGATCCCACCCACGGACATGGGCACGGCGAGCGCAGCCGAGAACTCCAGGGCTCGATTCACCAGCTGACTGGCGCGGGCAGACGATTTGTGGGCGGCTCTGGAGAGGTCCGGAAGATAGGCGACCTGCAAGGAGTGGGCGATGAGCATCACCAGGAAGCAGATTCGATACGCCGCCGTGTAGAGGCCCACGGCAACCTCTCCGATCAATAACGCCAGCAGGACCACATCGAACACGTTGATCAGCGCTCGCAGCGCCTGACCGATGATGAGGGGAATCGAGGCTCGGAAGATCGACCAGGCCCTGGGTAGATCTGGGGCCCAAGCTGCGCCTCTGAACAGGGGCACGGCAAGGTAGGTCGCTGCGACGAGCTCTCCGAAGAACAGGGACAGAGGCACCCAGAGAATGTCCTCGGGTCCTCGTACGACCAGAAACAGCACGGAGACATAGATGGCCTGGGCCATGACGAGACTGATTCCGACGCGTCGATTCTTCGCCAGCCCCTTGTACACCCAGCCCGTATCCAACGACAGAGAGATGTAGGTCAGTGCGGTGAGGATCACTACCCACTTGACGGTATCCGGTTTGTCGAGCACCAGAGTGGCCAGAAAGGTGAGAAGGAAGACTCCACCGGACAGAGCCAGGCGCAGGACAATGACCCCGGCGCTGACAGGAGCGATCGTTCCGGGAGTACGAGCTACCTCGCGGGACCCGACCGGACCGAATCCGGTCCGCAAGGCGATCGCGAAGTAGGTGCAGACAGCGGTGGCGAAGCCGATGATTCCGAATCCGTAGACGCCGAGCCGACGCGCCAGATAGGCGGTACCGATGAACGCGACCGCCTTGGAGATGACGATTCCGCTTCCCAGGGACAGAAAGTTCTCCAGCACGGAAACAGGGCCTGGAGAAGGGTCGGATGCCTTCATCCGATCGACCGAGCCATCGCTGCCGGACTCCCTCCGCGGCGGCGAAGTATCGGTGAGGTCGGAATCTGCGGCTGCCACAGGATCAACTCTTCCAGGAATGCAGGTCTGACGGGTCGCGGTGCTATGAACTCTATCCTCTTCGGCCCGTCTTCGGGAGGGAGCCGAAAATCATGGACCGGGATAGGATAGGCGCCAGCCCATGAGTAGAACGATCATTATCGGGGCAGGTCCCGCCGGTCTCACCGCGGCCAATGAGCTCGTGACTCTCGGCCGTTCGGCGCAAGTCTACGAGAAGGATGCGGTGGTAGGTGGCATCTCGCGTACCGCCGAGTACCAGGGATACCGGTTCGACATCGGGGGGCACCGCTTCTTCACCAAGGTACCCGCCGTTCAGGACCTGTGGGAAGAGGTCCTCGGGGAGGATCTTCTGGAGCGGCCGAGACTCTCGAGGATCTACTACAACGACACGTTCTTCGATTACCCCCTGAAGCCGCTGAACGCCCTGCGAGGGCTGGGTCCAATCGAGGCGGGGCGCGTCGGCCTGAGCTACCTGTGGGCCCAGCTGGCTCCCCACCCGGAAGAGAACAACTTCGAGCAATGGGTCTCGAATCGGTTCGGTCGGCGCCTCTACGAGGTCTTCTTCAAGACCTATACAGAAAAGGTCTGGGGCATGCCCTGCACCGAGATCAGTGCCGATTGGGCGGCTCAGCGAATCAAGAACCTGGACCTTTTCAAGGCGGTCAAGAACTCGTTGATCGGTTCGGTGGGAGATCGAGAGGTGATCACCACCCTGATCGATCGCTTTCACTATCCGCGACTCGGACCCGGAATGATGTGGGAGCGCCTGACCGATCGTCTTCGCGAGTCGGGCACGCCTGTGCAGCTGGAGACTCCCGTCAAGACTCTGCATCACCGAGACAGCCGGCTCACCGCAGTCACGGTGGCAGGACCCGGCGCGGAAGGCGAGCAGGAGCTGCCGGTGGACCACGTGATCTCGTCCATGCCTCTCAAGGAGCTCCTCTTCAGCTTTTCTCCGGCGCCGCCTCCAGAGATTCGAGAAGCTGCCAGCCGATTGCGTTACCGGGACTTCCTGACCGTGGTTCTGATCGCGAGGCAGGAAGAGGTCTTTCCCGACAACTGGATCTACATCCATTCGCCAGACGTGCGCGTGGGCCGGGTGCAGAACTTCGGGAGTTGGAGCCCTGAGATGGTGCCCGACGCTTCGACGACCTCACTCGGGTTGGAGTATTTCGTGCAGGAAGGAGACGATCTCTGGAGCTCTCCCGACGAGGATCTTCTCGAGCTCGGCACTCGAGAGCTCGCGCTGCTCGGATTGGTTCCTGAGAACAACGTGGTAGACGGCACCGTGGTGCGCATGCCAAAGGCCTACCCGGTCTATGACGATGCCTACAAGGAAGTCCTGGCGCTGATTCGAGGCTATCTCGCCGGCTTCCCGAATCTGCAGGTCATCGGACGCAACGGCCAGCACCGGTACAACAATCAGGATCACTCGATGGTGGCGGGGATGCTGGCGGCACGCAACTTGGCGGGCGAGTCCCACGACGTATGGGCCGTCAATGTCGAGCAGCAATACCACGAAGAGGTGACCGACAGCTCCCGGGGGGTCGGGGACCGGCTGACACCGGAGCGTCTGGACCGACCCGATCTCGAGGAGCTCGTACGGCAGGCGTTTGCCCGCTTCGACCCAGTGGCCCTCGGTACCGCTGTCGGATCTGTGGCCGCTCTTCTCCTTGTGTCGGCTACCGTTGTGCTTCTGCTGCAGGGTGGGGAGCCGGCAGGTCCAACCCTGTCGCTCCTCGGTCAGTATCTGACCGGCTATCAGGTATCCTGGACCGGAGCGGTCGTCGGATTTGCGGAGGCCGGGGTGCTCGGCTTCTCACTCGGCTGGCTGATGGCGAGGTTGATCAACCTG
>JARFQS010000188.1 GCA_029287645.1 Thermoanaerobaculia bacterium
CGGTTCAATCGAGCCCAGCAGGATGCCTTCCTCCCCTACGTGGAGAGTGGAGACATCCTCCTGATCGGCGCGACAACCGAGAACCCTTCGTTTCACATCAATTCTGCGCTGCTCTCGAGATGCAGGCTGGTCGTTCTGCGCCCCCTGACCGAGGACGAGCTCGAAAGAGTCGTGCTCCAGGCTCTCGGAGACGATGAGCGAGGACTGGGTAGCCTGCGACTCGAGCTCGAGGATGAAGCCCTGGGGAGCCTCGTGCAGATGGCCTCTGGAGATGCGCGGCGGGCGCTCAATCTCCTGGAGTTGGTAGCCCTCGACGCAGCAGGGGACGAGTCTCGAGGGATCGACGCGTCCAGGGTCTCCCGAGTCCTCCAGCAGAAGGTCCTCCTCTACGACAAATCGGGAGAAGAGCACTTCAATCTCATCTCGGCTCTGCACAAGTCGATGCGGGAGAGCGATCCCGATGCGGCCCTGTACTGGCTAGCCCGGATGCTGACAGCGGGCGAAGCGCCCCTCTACGTCGCCCGACGCCTGGTCCGATTTGCGACCGAGGATGTCGGCCTGGCGGATCCCATGGCCCTGCCCCAGACCCTGGCGGCCTGGGATGCGTATCACCGACTCGGTTCACCCGAGGGTGAGCTGGCCCTGGCGCAGGCGACCCTCTACCTGTCGATGGCGCCGAAGAGCAATTCTGTCTATGCGGCTTTTGGAGAAGTGCGACGCGTTGTAGAGGAAGAGCCCGCGGCACCCGTCCCTGCCGCGCTCCGCAATGCGCCGACAGGGCTCATGAAGGACTTGGGGTACGGCAAGGGCTATGTCTACGCCCATGCGGTCGACGAGGGAGTCGGAGGCATCGATTGCCTGCCGGAGAATCTGATCGGTCGACGCTTCTACAAGCCGCAGGACCGGGGATTCGAAACTGAGCTAGCGGGGAGGCTCGAAGCGTTTCAAGCTCTCAAGCGCAGAGTCCGGGGCTCTTCTACTTGAAGATGAAGAGCGCGACCACGTAGGCACAGTAGCCCACCACAAGGCCGATTGCCTCGGCGCGACTGAGCCTGGAGCCGGACCCGAAGCATCGCCAGACCACCAGACTGACCATCACCATCACGATGAGGTCGGTCCAGATCGGCTCGACGACCGCGACGGGCCGTACGGCTGCGGTCGTGCCGAGAATGAAGAGGATGTTGAAGACATTGGATCCAATGAGGTTTCCGATGACGATGTCGCCTTCCTTCCGAGCGGCGGCGACGAGGCTGCTCGCCAATTCGGGCAGGCTCGTTCCGAAAGCCACCACGGTCAGGCCGATGACTCGCTCTCCCACGCCGAGCGATCGCGCCATCCCGACGGCGCCCTGAATGAGCGCCTGGGCACCCGCTACCAGCAGACCGATTCCGGCGACCACCATCAGCAGACTGACGCCGACAGACCGCCACCTGTCACCGAACGCCTCGTCGAACTCCGCGGACACCTCGGCGTCTTCCGGAGCGCGCTTCCACAACAGGCTGATCAGATAGATGACCAGAATTGCGAGGAGCGCGGCACCCTCCAGACGGCTGACCCGGCTGTCCCAGACGATTGGAAAGACCAGTGCACTGGTCAACAGCATGAACGGAACCTCTCGCTGGATGAAGCGGGCCGCGACGGCGAGAGGCCAGATCGCGCCGGTGACGCCGAGCACCAGGGAGAGGTTCGCGATATTCGAGCCGATGATGTTGCCCAGTGCAACGGCTGGAGCACCCTGAAACACGCCGGCCAGGCTGGCAGCGAGCTCTGGGCTCGAGGTACCCATGGAGACGATCGTCAGGCCGATCACCATTGGGCTGAGACCCAGCCGCCTACCGAGGTGCGCTGCTCCCCTGACCAGGCCTTCACCACCCGCGTAGAGCAGGCCGATACCCAGGACCAGAAGTAGAAAATCCATGTGTCCGAGACCAGGCTATTGGGATGCCTGTTCAATCTCGCTGATCACGGCGTCCTTCGTCAAGAGCTCCGAGAATACATGAGGCTCACGGCCCGGCCTGTAGAGAAGGTAGAAAGGGATCCCATAACGCCCGTGGTCGGCCAGATATTGTGTGATCGTGTCACTTCGGGTGGTCCAGTCGGCCTTCATCGAAATGACTTCGTGCTTCTGGAGGGCGCCAGCGACCTCGGGAGTCTCGAGAACCAGGCGTTCATTGACCTTGCAGGTGAAGCACCAGTCGGCTGTGACGTCGACGAAGACCAGGTGCCCCTCGGCTGCCAGGCGCTCCGCTTCCTGTCGGTCGAAAGTCAGCCAGTCTATGAGACCGGCCGAGTGATCTCCGGTCGAGGGAGATGCGGTTGCTGGTTCAGCTCCCACTGCCAGAGCCACTGCCAGGGCCATCATGGCTACCATGCCGACCAGCGCCAGCTTCTTCAGCCAGCCACGAGTGGCTGCACCATGGCGAATCCAGACGAACATGGCCAAGGCGAGAATGGACAGCTCGATGAAAGCCAGACGCTCTCGGCTGACCTGCGCGGCGAGCACGTAGAGGAGCCAGATCGCCGCCGCGGCGAGTAGGAAACCCATGACGACGCGGAGTTTGTCCATCCAGGGTCCCGGCTTCGGCAGGAGCTGCGCTGCGCGCGGGGCGGCGGCCAAGATGAAGTAGGGGAGAGCCATGCCCACGGCGATGGCGGTGAAGACCGCGAAGATCGTCGAGGCTGGCTGGCTCAGAGCAAAGCTCACAGCCGTCCCCAGGAAGGGTGCTGAACAGGGGGTAGCCATCAGCGTCGCGAACAAGCCCGAGACCAGGTGCCCCGGTACGCCCTCGTTGGGTCCGGAGTCGGCCAGCTGTGCCAGCCTCATCGGTAGCACGATCTCGAATACACCCCAGAGATTGAGGCAGAAGAGAACGACGATCAGCGTGAGCACGACGACGAAGGTCGGCTCCTGGAACTGGACTCCCCATCCGACCGCGGCTCCGGCAGATCGAGCCAGTATTGCCGCCAGAGCGAGGGCCCAGAACGA
>JARFQS010000193.1 GCA_029287645.1 Thermoanaerobaculia bacterium
GTCTCGACATCCAGATTGCCGGTCGGCTCGTCGGCGAGGATGAGTCCGGGCCGATGGATCAGACCTCGGGCCACCGCGACGCGCTGGCGCTCCCCGCCGGAGAGACGATCGGGGAAAGAACCGGCACGATCCGCCAAACCGACGGCGCTCAGCATTTTCATGCAGCGCTCTCGCATCGCCTCGCCCTTGGCGCCGTCGAGCTCCAGGGGCAGCAGCAGGTTCTCCAGAACCGTCAGCGTTGGCAGGAGGTTGAAGAACTGGAAGATGAAGCCGATGTGTCGCCTTCGAAAGAGGGTTCGATCCCGTTCGCTGAGGTTCGTCACCTCGACTCCGTCGATAACCACGCTCCCGGAGTCGGGCCGGTCGAGTCCGCCGAGCAGATTCAACAGGGTCGACTTGCCGGAGCCGCTCTTTCCCAGGAGCACGACCAGCTCGCCCGGCTGAACGACCAGATCGATCTGTTCGAGCACGACGTGGTCCTGGCCCGCTTCGCGGTAGCTCTTGGAGACATCCCTCAGCTCGACAGTGGGTCGTCGAGCGGGCGAGGACGATGGGCTGAATGGGGGCGTTTGGCGCATGAGGGTGGCTGCGGCAGGTCAACCGATCTCCGCTAGAATGCCACAGGAGGAGCCGATGAGCGAACGAAAATACCGACAGAGTGGATATCAGGACGAGGAGCCCCGCGAAAAGCGGTCGCGTCCGACAGGGCCGCGCGAGAAATCCGACAAGCCGCGCGGGCGTGGTCTGGGCAAGCCGACCCGGTCGGTGTTCCGATGCAGCCGGTGTGGACAGAATCATGCCCTGGGAGCTGCCGTGGCTCTCGATGCGTCCTGCTCGGGATGTGGTGAAGACCTGCACACCTGCACGAACTGCACGCATTTCGACAGCTCGGCGCCGATGGAGTGCCGGCAGCCCATCGCAGAGCGGATCGGCAAGAAGTCGAAGCGCAACGAGTGTGATCTGTTCGAGCCGAAGACGACCCAGGAATTCGACAAAGAAAGCCCGCCACCGGACGACGCGAGGTCGGCTTTCGATGCTCTGTTCAAGCTGTAGTCATGGCGCCCCTCAGATGTTGTTCGACTGATGTCTCCGGGAGATCCTGATGTCCGATCCAACCGCCGTGGTGCAGCGAATCGGGAACTTCGTTTGGGGCCCCTACCTCCTCATTCCCCTGCTCCTTCTGACCGGCCTGTATCTGACGATTCGGCTGCGTGGAATCCAGTTCCGAAAGCTCTGGCACTCTCTCTATGTCGCCCTGATCGTGCGACGCGAAAAGGGGGCCGAAGGAGACATCTCACACTTCCAGGCGCTGATGACGGCTCTGGCTGCGACCGTCGGAACCGGCAACATCGTCGGGGTGGCCACGGCGATCGCCACCGGGGGTCCGGGAGCCCTCTTCTGGATGTGGATGACAGGGCTGGTAGGCATGGCGACGAAATTCTCGGAAGCCTTGCTTTCGGTCAAGTTTCGCGTCACGGACGGAAGGGGAGAGCAGTGCGGCGGCCCCATGTACTACCTGTCGAATGGGATTCGTTGGCGAGGGCTGGGGAAGGCGCTCGGGTGGCTCTTTGCGCTGTTCGCGGTCTGCGCATCGTTCGGTATCGGCAACATGGTCCAGTCGAACTCGGTAGCTCACGCGCTGAACACCTCTTTCCGAGTGCCTGTGTGGGTGACCGGATTGATTCTGGCGGTCGCCGCGGGCCTGGTGATCCTTGGCGGCATCAAGTCCATCGGCAAGTTCACCGGGGTCTTCGTTCCGGTCATGATCGCCGCCTACATGCTCGGTTCCGGGTTGGTGTTGATTCTGTTCGCAGGCCAGATTCCGGAGGCGCTCGGCCTGGTGTTCGAAGGCGCCTTCAGCGGTACCGCGGCAGCCGGCGGATTCGCCGGGGCGGCTGTTCGACAGGCGATTCGATTCGGCGTGGCCCGAGGTATCTTCTCCAACGAATCGGGGCTCGGTTCGGCGGGGATCGCGGCAGCCGCGGCGCAGACCGAGGAACCGGTGCGACAGGCTCTGGTTTCCATGACGCAGACGTTCATCGACACCATCGTCGTGTGCTCGTTCACCGGCTTGGCCATCCTGGTGACCGGTGGCTGGCAAGAGGGTCTCAATGGCGCCGCCCTGACCCAGTTCGCGTTCGCTCATGGGCTGCCTGGGGAGTGGGGAGGATGGATCGTGGCGGTCTGCCTTTCGATGTTCGCTTTCTCGACCATGCTCGGCTGGAGCTACTACGGTGAGAAGAGCATCGAATACCTGATGGGGGAGCGGTTCATCTTGCCGTATCGAATCGTCTTCATCGTGGCCATCTTCTTTGGTGCCATCCGGAGCCTGGACTTCGTCTGGGGGCTCTCCGACGTCATGAACGGTCTCATGGCGCTTCCCAATCTCGTGGGTCTGCTCCTGCTGAGCGGCGTCATCGCTCGAGAGACCATGGACTACTTCAAGCGCACAGGCGAGTAGGCGTTGCTCTATCGGTGGATGGCCGATCTGTTGGCGTCAGCGCATCTGGCGTTCGTGCTGTTCGTCGTCTTCGGTGGCTTGCTGGTGCTTCGCTGGCCGCGCATCGCCTGGCTGCACATACCGGCGGCCGCGTGGGGAGCCTGCATCGAACTGATGGGGTGGATCTGTCCCCTGACACCGTTGGAGAACCGACTGCGACTCGCGGCCGGAATGGAGGGCTTCGAGGGTGGCTTCGTAGAGCACTATCTCCTGCCGGTGCTGTATCCGGCGCACCTGTCCCGCTCGGTGCAGATTCTCCTGGGCCTGGGAGTGCTACTGATCAACGCCGTGCTGTACGGAGTGGTTCTGTCGAAACGCAGGAAGCAACTGCAGTAGGTCTTCCCGTTGCCATTCCAAGGGCTGCCTGTGCTAGATTTCGCTGTCATGAAAGCACTAGTCAGCGTCATCATGGGTTCACGCTCCGACTGGGGAGTCATGGAGCACGCGGTCAAGACCCTCGAGAGCCTCGACATCTCTCACGACGTCAGGATTCTCTCGGCACATCGAACTCCGGATGCTCTGAGCGCCTACATGGCGGAGGCGGAAGAGGGTGGCACGGAAGTCTTCATCGGCGCTGCCGGTGGAGCCGCCCACCTAGCCGGCGTCATGGCAGCACAGACCACCCTGCCGGTGTTGGGAGTGCCGATGGAGTCCAAGCTCCAGGGCATCGACTCACTCCTTTCGATGGTGCAGATGCCTGCCGGAATCCCGGTAGCGACCCTGGCGGTCGGCAAAGCCGGTGCGGTCAATGCTGCGCTGTTTGCAGCGGCGATCCTGGCGGCGACCCATCCAGAGATCGGAGTGGCTCTGAAGGCCTTCCGCAAGGCCCAGTCCGACAAGATCCTGGCAGATCCCGATCCCCGCCAGCCCCCACCGGCTTGATCGGGCCTCGACTCCGGTTCCGCACCTCGAGTCGAAGCCGATGTTTCGCTCGAGTGGTGGGTAGCCCGGCAGCTCCTGGTTACCAATCCAGGCCTGGATGGGTGAGGGTGA
>JARFQS010000206.1 GCA_029287645.1 Thermoanaerobaculia bacterium
ACGTTCTGCCGATCACAACTCCCCCTCTTCGGTCTCACCTCGAGGATATTCCGGAGCTGGTCGACTATTTCGTTCGGCGCTATTCGGTGGCCAACAATATGCGACCGAGGGAATTCTCCTCCTCGGCCATTCAGCAGTTGCAGGGGATGGAGTGGAAGGGAAACGTCCGCGAGCTGAAGAACATCGTGGAGCGGCTGCTCATCCTGGGGGAGGAGGCCTCGATCGAGGGCTCGGATGTGGCGGCGTCCATCGGCGGTGGCCCACAGGATGACCTGGCGTCTCTCCTGACGTCGGCCGCGACCCTCCGGCACTTCCGCGATGCGGCGGAACGTCTGTTCCTGGTCGACCAGTTGGAAAGGAATGACTGGAACGTCACCCGAACAGCGAAGGCGATTGAAACACCTCGGAGCAACCTCTACAAGAAAATGGAGCAGTACGACATTCAGCGGGGCAAGCGGGATGCATAGTCGGCCCGAGGATTGGATCCAAGGACTGCTGAAGGAGACCGGTGCGCTGCTGGAAGGTCATTTCCAGCTCTCTTCAGGGCTACATTCGGCAGGGTACGTTCAATGTGCGCTCCTGTTGGAGAACCCTCGGATCGCGCGGCAGATCGGGAAGAGCCTGGCAGAGAGGCTGAGGGCCTTCTCGCCGGAATCGGTCCTGGCGCCGGCTCTCGGCGGGCTGATCATCGGTTACGAGGTGGCCTCGTCCCTCGAGGTGCCCTTCCGTTTCACGGAGAGAGCAGGCGAAGGAATGGCACTGAGACGGGGATTCAGACTCGATCGCGGGGAGAGGGTGGTGCTTCTGGAGGACGTCGTCACAACGGGTCGGTCCTCGCTGGAGGCCATGTCAGTGGCGACAGAACAGGGGGCTCGGATCGTCGGAGCGGGTGCGATTCTCGATCGGACCGGCGGCGTCAACCCTTTCGAGGTACCTTTCGAGTCGCTGCTGGCTCTACGTCTGGAAACCTACCCGGCGGAATCCTGCCCCTTGTGTGCGGAGGGTCAACCGGCCGTCCAACCCGGAAGCAGGCCCGCGAAGGCAGGGGTTTGAGGCGCGGTCTTTCTTGACCGGTCAAGGGGCGATTGCTACGATCGCGGGCGATCAGCAGGTCCCAGTCTCTACGACGATTCACACCCAGTTCGAGTAGAAAACATGCATATCGAGCTCAGTGACGAACAGCGTCTGCTGCAGGATTCCGTGCGTCAGTTCGCAGAAGAGGTCGTGCGACCTCGGGCCAAGGAAATTGACGAATCCGGTGAATTTCCCCGACAGTTCTTCGCGCAGGCGGGGGAGCTGGGCCTGGCCGGAGTGACCGTTCCGGAAAGGTATGGGGGCGCCGGGATGGACCCTCTGTCCTACAGCATAGTGATCGAGGAGATCAGTCGGGTCTGTGCCAGCAGCGGTGTCATTCTGTCGGTCAACAACTCGCTGGTGTGCGATCCGATCCTCAAGTTCGGTACCGAGGAACAGAAGGAGGCCTTTCTCGAGCCGCTCGCTGCCGGCGAGATGCTCGGTTGCTTCGCACTCACCGAACCAGAGGCAGGTAGTGATCCTGCGGCGATTCGAACCACCGCGGTTCGTGACGGCGACGACTACATTCTGACCGGCAACAAGGTCTTCATTACCAGCGGCACCGACGCCGATGTGGCGATCGTGTTCGCTACCGTCGACAGGGAGTTGCGGCACAAGGGCATCACGGCATTCATCGTTCCAGCCGACACTCCGGGCTACAGTCACGGGAGCCACGAGTACAAGCTCGGCGTCAACGCCTCGGGAACCACCGAGCTGGCCTTTGCAGAGATGAGAATCCCGGTCAGTCAGCGATTGGGAGAGGAGGGCGCTGGCTTCAAAGTGGCCATGAGTGCGCTGGATGGCGGGCGGCTCGGAATAGCATCGCAAGCCGTCGGCATCGCGCAGGGTGCCTTCGAGGAGGCCTTGGAATACTCGGCGCAGAGGGAGCAGTTCGGGCGGCCGATCGGCGAATTCCAGGCGATTCAGTTCTATCTGGCGGACATGTCGACCGAGATCGACGCGGCCAGACTCCTGACCTGGAAGGCCGCCTGGGCAAAAGGCTCGGGCAGGCGTTTCAGTCTCGAAGCCGCCCAGGCGAAACTGTTCGCGTCCGAGATGGCGCAGAGAGTCACCAGCAAGGCACTTCAGATTCACGGTGGCTATGGGTACATCCGTGAGTACAACGTCGAGCGGTACTTTCGCGATGCCCGAATCGCCGAGATCTACGAGGGCACCAGCGAGATCCAGAAGATGGTGATCTCCAATTGGGTTCTTCAGAACACTTGAGCCTCGGCCCGAGGACGCTTTGGAGAGCCTTCGACCTGCTACAATCGAGCGGCCTGCACAGCCCTGAAACTAGGTAGATTGCGAGTTGATGACCCCTGGAGAGACCATGAGCAAGACGATTCTCTTGGCCGATGACAGCCTGACGATTCAGAAGGTCGTGGAGTTGACCTTCATGGAAGGAGACTACGAAGTAGCCTCTGTCAGCAATGGCGACGATGCGATGAGCCGCCTGGATGAGGTGGTTGCCGATCTCGTGATTGCGGATATCCACATGCCAGGGGCCTCCGGCTATGAGATCTGCAAGGCCGTCAAGGAGCGGAGCCCGGAAACTCCCGTACTACTTTTGGTAGGCACTTTCGAGCCTTTCGAGACCACCGAGATGGAAGAGTGCGGTGCGGACGGGCACCTGAAGAAGCCCTTCGACTCCCAGGAGCTGGTGCGTCTCGTCGAAGAGCTGTTGAGCGGACCGGACTCGGGTGAGCATGAATTCGAGCTCCACACCGTAGAGGGTGACGAGACAGCCGGCGAGGTGATCGAAGCGGGCGGGGACACCGAAACAGAGGGCTTTGGAGCGGTGGTCACGGAGTTTCCGACGGGAGATCCGGACTCTGTCGACTCCTTCGAGGTCGAAATCAGTGGTGCCGACGAGAGCTTCGAGGCAGAGCCGGCGGAGGAGGCCTTCGCTGAGGGCGGGGAGCCAAAAACGGAGGTCCAGGTGGTGGAAATGGAAGATCAACCGACGCAGGCGCTGTCAGACGACGATGTGGACCGGATAGCCCGCCGCGTCATCGAGCTGATGGGCAATGAAACCGTACGTGAGATCGCCTGGGACGTGATCCCGGATCTTGCCGAAATCGTGATCAAGGACCGTCTCCGAGAGCTCGAAAGTCAGGTGGACTGAGCGGTACAACCAGTCAACCGAGCCGTCCAAAGGCAACGGTTGAGCCAGAATTTCCACGAGCAAGCGCAGGAACCGGGGTCCTGACGGGGCGATGGCTTTGGTGCCCAGTCGAGGGCGGGAGCCAAAATAGCGGAAAGTGAGCAGCGAGACTGCAGGGCTTTCCAGGTGGAAGGGCTGATCTGATGGAAAAGCGATTCGACCCAGCCGGCTACGAGAAGAAGTGGCAGCAGCGTTGGTCCGAGAAGGGCTACTTCGTGGCCGAAGCACCCTCCTCCAAGCCGAGCTTCTGCATCATGATCCCACCCCCGAATGTGACGGGGAATCTGCATGCGGGGCACGCTTTGCAGACCACCATCCAGGATCTCTTGACGAGATGGAAGAGAATGAGTGGTTTCAATGCCCTCTGGCTTCCAGGCACGGATCATGCGGGTATCGCCACCCAGTTGATGGTGGAGCGCCAGCTGATTGAGGAGGGTACTGATAGGCAAACCCTCGGTCGGGAGATGTTCCTCGAGAGGGCTTGGGAGTGGACTCGCCAGCACAGCGGCCATATCCGCTCCCAGCTCGATCAGCTGGGAGCGAGCTGTGACTGGAGCAGGGAGCGGTTCACCCTCGATGAGCGCCTGTCGAAGGCAGTGCGGACGGCCTTCGTGCGCCTCTATCGTGAAGGGCTGATCTCGCGAGACGAGTACATGGTGAATTGGTCGCCCGGCCTCGAGACCGCGATCTCGGATCTCGAAGTCGAAATGAGACCAGTGGAGGGCAAGCTCTACCACATCGCCTATCCGATCGAAGGCTCCGACGAGAGAATCGTCGTAGCCACCACCCGACCGGAGACGATGCTCGGTGATACGGCTGTCGCGATGCATCCTGAAGACGAGCGCTACGCGCATCTCCGGGAGCGGAAGGCAGTCCTGCCCCTGGTCGGCCGTCAGCTGGAATTCATCACCGACGATGTCGTGGAAGTCGAATTCGGAACCGGTTTGGTCAAAGTCACGCCGGCCCACGACCTGGCCGATTTCGAAATGGGGCGTCGGCACGATCTGCCCAGCATCCAGGTCATCGACCGCAAGGGCAACATGACACCGGAGGCGGGGGAGGCCTTTGCAGGACTGGAG
>JARFQS010000352.1 GCA_029287645.1 Thermoanaerobaculia bacterium
GGCCGGAGTGGTCATCGAGCTCAAGTACTACGGTCATCAGGTTCGTCTCGAGGAGAGGGTGGCGGAAATCGTCGACCGATTGGGGATGGCTTCGGACATCAAGGTGATGTCCCTGGACTTCGACGGCTTGGAGAGAATGAGGGCTCTGCGGCCCGAGTGGAAGATGGGGTATCTCACCTCTGTGGTGATGGGGGACCTGACACGGATGGATGTGGACTTTCTGGCGGTCAACTCCGGTATGGCCAGTCGACGATTCGTGAGGGCCAGCCAGAACGCAGGCAAGAGCGTCTTCACCTGGACAGTGAATGACGTGCTGGGAATGTCGGCGATGATGGACCTGGGCGTCGACGGCATCATCACCGACGATCCTCGGCTGGCACGTGAGGTGCTCGCCCACCGCGCCGAGATGAACCCGGTCGAGCGACTGCTGGCCGGGCTGGCGGTCTACTTCGGTGGGGTGAAGGAGACATCGGAGGACAACGCCTGAACAGGCGACTGGCAACGAACGACTTGGCGAGGATCTGGCTGGACCTCGAGTTTGGGGAGAGCCATGGCAGGTGTACGGAATAGGAATGAAGCGGATACGGACATCGGAGACTGTGTTGGCTCTGGTCCTCGCTCTAGTTGGTCTACCTGCGGCGAGGGCGCATGGCGATCACGGGCGAGGGGACTCGGAGGAGCTGACCGAGTGTTGTTTCAACAACTCCAGGTATGCGGGGATCTGCGTCGTGAATCCCGGTTAGGACGAGACGTGCGCCAGCATTCTCGAGTACCTCGACAATCCCTCCAGCAGCGGCAAGAGCTACTGTGGATTTACCGATATTCGTGGTGGCTGGAAGGAGATCTCCTGTGAGGAGGCGCTGGCTCCCTCTCGAGCCTCGGCTTCCACACAGATCACGGATAGAGTAGGGGACGGTCCTGACCGGGACACGCCGTCGGGCCAGACTCAGGAGGAGGCTTACCCAGAATGCAGAAACTGAAGAGAAGTTCCCTGATCTCGTCTTCGATCGATAGGTCCTCGCGCCGCTACACGGTTCTGGTCCTGGTCGTTCTCGCAATCTCCCTCGGTGTGGTGGGGTCGGTAGATGCCCAGAGCAAGGAGCAGAAGGCCCGTCAGACCGTGGAGAGGTCGAAGCTCACGATCGAGACCTTCCAGTCGGATGCGACCTTCACGCGAAACTACGATGGATACCTCAAGACCGCCAAGGGTTTCCTGATCATCCCGCAGATGGTCAAGGGCGCCTTCATCTTCGGCGGCTCGGGGGGGTCCGGAGTGCTGGTGGCGCGGAACGAAGTAGCCGGTGGGTGGACCCAACCAGCGTTCTACACGCTCGGAGGGGTCAGCTTTGGCCTCCAGGCCGGGGGGCAGGCATCGGAAACCCTCATTATCGTCACCAACGAGCGCGGACTGAATCGATTGCTGAATTCGGGCGCCAAGCTCGGCGCCGACCTGAGCATGGCCGTTGGACCGATCGGCGAGGGTGTAGGAACCGCCAACATCACGGCCGACCTCATCGTCTTCACCAGAAACAAGGGCTTGTACGGTGGGGTTTCGGTCGAGGGTTCCGTGGTGGATGTTCGTCAGTCGTGGAACCGGGCCTATTTCGGTGAAGGTCTCAGTCCGTCGGACATCCTGATCCACGGCAAGGGTGAGAATCCACATTCGGATCCTCTCCTCGAAGCTGTGGCGAAGTTGACGGGTGCCGAAACGGAGTAAGCCGAGCTCCTCATCCAATTCGGGTCTCAGTACTCCTGACTGAAATCCAACAACGCGAACTTGGTGGGTGTCATCGGGATTTCCGCCTTGATGAGTTGCCACTCGGCGAGCCAGTAGCTCGCTCCCATCAGGAGGAGGCAGGTCACTGCCGTAGCTAGAGCTGTCAGCGGCGAGTCGGCCGCCTGCCGCAGCGTGACCTCTATCGTTCCCCTCAAAACGTCGGGCCTGGCGAGACCGGTGACCGCCATGGCCACCTGGCCGAGCATCAGCAGCAGAGCCAGGCCGAGAAGACTCCAGAAGGTCACCTGACGCGTCCGGTCGCTCAGGCCGGCGCGAAACGTCCTGAGGAAGATGGCCAGAAGCAGGAACCATGGGACGAGCACGAATGCCATGAGGAACAGAAACTGGCGCTGGCCTTCCGGTCGACCGAGATCCGGGTAGTCCTGTTGCAATGTGAGGCCCCCCCGATTGAGGCCCAGAAGGCGATCGCCGTCCACTTCGAAGTAGCGGTCCAGAAGCTCCTCGTGAGGAATCGACACGCCGTGAACAGCGTCGATAGCGCGGCTGAGCAACAGGGCCTCGAACGCAGCAGTGCCCTCCTCTGGGGTGTTATAGGGAGAGTAGAGCTTGGCGGTGCTGCCTCGAAACAGGGGAGAGCTCGATGCGGGGTGGCTCTCGCCCCAGGGTGAGGTGAGCTCGGGCACCTCTCCGTCCCAGGCCACCTCCAGATTGGCGTACGGCACACTGACCCAGTAGTGGGGCATCTCCACACGGTATTGGACGAGTCTCGTGGTATCCCCGAGGAGCTTCTGAGCGAGCCAGCCGCCGCCGTATCCGAGCATCAGGCTGAGAATGGCCGGTAGGGCGAGGAGGGCGAAGAGGAATCGCCGGGAGACCGGTAGGGGATCCAGGGTTGGCAGACGGAACGTGAGCGGGGGGAAGAAGGCCAGCAGCATGTAGACGGTCATGGTCGCGACCCAGAGACGAACATCGGCATCGGGTTCCCAGGCGCGAAGAACCCCGCTCATCAGGAAGCCGAGACCGGCGATGAACAGAAGCGCGATCCACCCAGTGGCGGCTCCCCAGGGAGGGGTGTGGAAGAGGACTCTGGCAATGAGGACCCCAAGGGGGTGATGGGTGGGTGTCGGTCCTGCAGTGGTCGGGGAAACCGAGGTGGCCGACGGGGCCGCGACAGATGGAGAGGTGCTCTGCTCCGACACCTCGAGCGGCGTCAAGCTGAAGGCTTCCGGCAGGCCTCTGAAGGACCGGAAGCCCAGAGCTGCACCCACCACGATGGGCAGGATCGACAGGGAGAGAGACTGTCCTTCCAGGATTACCGCCAGGATCAGAACGGCGGCGGCAGTGGCCAGACTCACCAGGACCGACTTTCGTCCCGTCGGTTTCCGCAGA
>JARFQS010000354.1 GCA_029287645.1 Thermoanaerobaculia bacterium
CTCCAGACGCGCATCGAGCAGCACTCCCTGGACTCCCAGCAGGTCGTCGAGCTGGGTAGCCAGATGGCCGACGCGCTCTCCGCAGCCCATGAGAAAGGCATTGTCCACCGCGATCTGAAGCCGAGCAACCTCTTTGTCACCACGAGAGGAGATCTCAAGATCCTGGACTTCGGTCTCGCTAAGCAGTGGACTGAGCAGGACGACCCCGACTCGGCGATGCCGACAGAGCGAGCCGAGGAGATGCTCACGACCCCTGGCTCGACCATGGGAACGGTAGCCTACATGTCGCCGGAGCAGGCACGCGGCGAGCCGCTGGATGCCCGCACCGATCTCTTCTCCTCGGGAGTCGTGCTCTACCAGATGGCTACCGGCAAGCTGCCGTTCGACGGTGGCACCTCCGCCATCATCTTCAGCGAGATCCTGGGAAAACACCCGACACCTCCAACACAGGTCAATCCCGCGGTCTCCCCCGGCCTGCAAGAAGTTCTCAGCAAGGCTCTGGAAAAGGACCGGAACCTGCGCTATCAGAGTGCGGCCGACATCAGAGCGGATCTCCAGCGTCTGATTCGAGACAGTGGCACGCAAAGCCTCGCTGCAGCACCGACAACCGCTCCTAGTGCGAAACGGAAAGTGGGACACGTTTGGGGTGTGATGGCAATCCTCGCCCTGGTCGCACTTGGTGTGATGTTCTTTCTCCGCAGGGCAGATGCACCGACCCGCGCGCCGATACAGCAGGACACGACCGGTCCATCCGTCGCCGTCCTGCCGTTTCAGAACCTGGGTGCCGACACCTCGGCCGACTTCCTGCGCCTGGCCGTCCCCGACGAGATCACGACGGTGCTGAGTCGGGTGCCCTCCTTGACCGTGCGTCCGTTCTCCTCGACAGCCAGCTATACAGAGACACCCTCCGATCTCGGCGCTGCGGGTCTCGAACTTCGCGCCGCCAATCTCATCACCGGGCAGTACTACGCCCAGGGCGAGCAACTGAGCCTCACCCTGGAAGCGATCAACGTCGAGAACGATCGCGTGATCTGGCGAGACAGTTTCACGGTCTCCGAGGGCGACCTGCTGACGCTACGAAGCCGGGTCGCGGAGGAGGTCCGCCAGACCCTCTTGCCCGAGCTCGGACTGAGGTCCGACCAAGGCGCGACCGGTACCCAACCGACCAACGATGAAGCCTACGAGCTTTACGCGCGAAGCCTCGCCGTACCCAACGAGTTGGAATCCAATCTCCGGGCCCTTGAAATGCTCGAACGCTCCGCGGAGCTCGACCCGGACTATGCCCCGACATGGGCTGCTCTGACGTGGCGCTACTATTACGACGGTCAGTACGGAGGTGGAGGACCAGTCGCATTCGGAAAGGCGGAGAGAGCCGCCGAGACGGCAATCGCTCTCGATCCCAACCTCATCGGGCCGGCTTCCTACCTGACGACGAGGAATGCCGACGAGGGAGATCTGCAGGGTGCTTTCGAAGCCGCGCAAAAACTCGTCGAACACCGACCAGACTCCTCCGAGGCGCTCTTCACACGCTCTTATGTCCTTCGCTATGCGGGGATGCTCGAAGAGGCCCGCAGCGATTGTGAGGTAGCGCTCGAGCTAGATCCGGTCCATCGAGGTCTACGATCCTGCGCCAACGCATTCCTCCTGAGTGGCGACCCCGCCAGGGCACGCGACTTCCTCGCCCTCGATCCAGGATCCGACTTCCAGATCTGGACAGAGGCCGCCATTCTCCTGCCAGAAGGCAAGGAGGCAGAAGCGCTGGAGCTGCTCGAGGGCCTCGCAGAGCGGAACCGTTTCCCTGAGATCCCCGAGGTGGTACGGCATTGTCATCAGAAAACCCCAGAGGGCCGAGCGAGTGCGGATATGGCCGAAACCGCCTCGATGGCCCTACAGGATCCAGAGTCTGTCTACTTCAACGCTGCGAATCTCGCCTACTGCGGATACGAGGCAACAGCCTTGAGGGTCCTCCGCCAAGCGATCTACCAAGGACACTGCTCCTATCCGGGGGTCGACAACGACCCCCGGTGGGCCAGCCTGCGGCAGGATCCCAGCTTCCTCGAAGTCCGTGAGGAGGCCATCGCCTGTCGAGACCGGTTTGTCGAGTATCTCGAGCGACGAGGCTGAACGGCAGGTTCCCCGGCCGTTCGTCCTGGGGCTCGGGGCTTGGGCCCCGAGCAATAGGAGTCATCGTTTGGGGTGCCGCTGAAGAATCCCTGCTGAGCTGTTACCCCTGGGCCCCTACGCCCTGAAGCCCCTACGCCCCAGTGCCTTCACCGGTGCGAGAGGTTCGTTCGGGTGGTTCGTCAAGGGGTGCCACGTCGAGCGCGGCGCAAGGATCACTGCAGAGCACAAGAGACCCGGCGCGATGACGTGACAAGGTGGCGGCCCGCCCTGGATGTAGGGGAGGGGCTTGACCCCTCCCATGGGAGCCCGCAAGGGGCTCCCCTACATTGCCGACACCGTCCCCCAGGCGGACCACCCGGACGGGCCTCTATGAGAATGAGGGCCACGTGCCCAGGTCCCAAGCTCCAAGCCCCAGAGCGACAGGTTGGGCAGAGCTCTAGTCTCTGCCCATGTCGGGCGGCGTCGGGCTTTCAGGATCGCCGGTGTAGCTTTCCAGCTCCTGAAGCAGCACCTCGACCGCCTTTTCGATCGACGGGTCGCCGCCCCGGGCGATGACCTCGGGCAGATCCCACACCTCGATATCGGGCGCTACGCCCTCGTTCTCAACGGCCCACTGGCCTTCAGTGTCGTAGAGCCGGAAGGTCGGGTACAGGATTCCGCCGCCGTCAACCAGCATCGGATTCCCAGACAGACCGATTAGACCCCCCCAGGTCGTTGTACCGATCAGCTGGCCCAGCCCGTTCTTCCGGAAGTAGTACGGCAGGGCGTCTCCGCCTGATGCGGCATAGCCATTGATCAGCATCACCTTGGGCCCATCGTGGGCAAAGCCCGGAGTCCGGTTCGCCTCCACCCCTCTGCGAGTCCAGAAGGAGAGCGTGGTCCGCGACAGCATCTCGATCATCCGATCGGGGATGAAGCCGCCGCCGTTGTAGCGGTCGTCGACGATGAGGCCGTCCTTCTGCGACTGGCTGTAGAACAGCTTCTGCAGCATGCGGTTGCCTTCGATAGCAGTGTTGGGCAGGTGGATGTAGCCGATCCGGCCGCCCGAGAGCTCATCCACGAGAGCCGCTCTGCTCATCACCCAGTCCAGGTATCGGAGGTTGCGCTCGGTCGTGATGGTCTTGACGGTCTCGGTTCGAGCGCCGGACATCGAAGGTTGTGAGTTGACGGTCAACGCCACCTGCTTGCCGCCCTTGCCCTCCAACAGCTGATAGGGATTCTGCTCCGTGGTGAGCTCAACACCGTCGATCGCCAGCAGATAGTCCCCGACGGAGACGTCGACGCCCAGCTCGGTCAGAGGAGAGCGGTAATTGTCGTCCCAGTTCTCACCGACGAAGATCTTCGCGATGCGGTAGTGCCCCGAGCCATCGTCTTCGAACTCCGCTCCGAGCATGCCGCCCTCGACACGGTCGACCCCGGGCTCCTCACCGCTCTGCACGTAGGTATGACCGGCCTCGAGCTCACCGACCATCTCACCGAAGATGAAGTCCAGATCACTCCGCGTCGTCACATGGGGAACCAGGACTCCATATCGCTCCATCATCTTGTCCCACCCGATGCCGTGCATCTCCGAGTCGTAGAACCAGTCGCGACCGATGCGCCAGTCCTCGTGGAACATCTGGGCCCACTCGGCCCGCGGATCGAGTCTCATCCGCAGATCGGAGAGATCGATCTCTTCCCCTTTGCTGTCGGGCTTGACGTCGGCAATAGACCATTTCCCGCCCGACTGGTAGAGCACCTTGTCACCACGCGCCGCGAGTCGATAGTCCCCGACTCCCCCTACGACCTCCTTCTCCTCTCGCTCTTCCAGGTCGAAACGCATCAGGGCCGGCGGTCCGTTGTCCGGGAACTTCAGATAGAGCAAGGCTCCTTCCACGGCGGCCAGATTGCCGTAGTTCCCGGCCGTAATGCCAGGCACGGCCAGAGTCCTCGCCATGAGATTCTCGACCGTCACCTTGACGTCCGGGGCCGACTCCGCAGGCTCATCACCGTTCCCTTCAGGCTTCTCGGCCGAGTCCTCTTCCTCCTCGATCTCCACCTCGTCGCTCTTCAAAGGGAAAAGGGCGTCCGCTTCCGGATCCAACGCCACTGCGAAGACTCTCGTGGAGTTGTCGTAGACGTAGTTGAATTCGAAATCGGAGAAGTTCAGGTTGTAGTCACGGTTGCTCAAGAAGAAGAAATACTTGCCCCCCGAACCCCAGGCGGGAGCGAAATCCACGGTGAGCCCATCACCAAGCTGCTGAACTTCGCCACTGGCCAGCGAATAGACAGCCAGGCCCGGCAGCTTCGTCTCGGGGTGCCCCTTCTCGAAAGCCAGCCACTTGCTGTCGGGCGACCACCGGTAGGTGTCGATGAATCCCTGGGAGTCGGTATACGCCACCGTTACGGCAGCACTCGCGACATCGAGAATGTTGAGGTTGCGATCGCTGTCGGAGTAGGCCAGCTTCTTGGAGTCGGGGCTCCACTCCGCCGGGAAACGCCACTCGGATCCTCCCTGCGTCAGCTGTTTCGGCTCCCCGGAGCCGTCCTGCTCGCGGACGTACAGCTCCATCTCGCCTGTAGCGTCGGAGTAGTAAGCGATCCACCGACCGTCGGGCGACCACCGAGGGGCGCTCTCCCGCACCCCCTGGGTGTCGCTGAGATTTCGGGTCGCACCGTTCTTGGCCGGAACCGTGTAGAGATCCCCGCGGGCTTCGAAGATGGCCCGGCTTCCTCCCGGAGAGACATCTGCCACGTCGATGTTGTCGCTCACGTCCTCCCATCGGGGCAGCGTGCTGGGCAGAGCCGAGTCGATGGTGACAGGGATCTTCTCCACCTGCTCGGTGGCGAGGTCGAGTCGATAGAGCCAGCCACCGTTCATGAAGACGATCGCATCCGGCCCCAGGCTCGGCCACAAGACGTCGTACTCATCGAAATCGGTGATCTTCCGAGTCGCGCCGGTCGCTGTGTCGTACGCGAAGACATTCAGCGTGTGCTCACGGTCGGAGGTGAAGTAGATGGTGTCACCATGCCACATAGGAAAGTTGTCGGACCCGGCCCAATCGGTCAGTCGCTCGGACTTCATGCCGGCCAGATCGAACGTCCAGATGTCCTGGTTCCGGCCACCCATGTGTCGCTTCCAGGTGCGGAACTCCCGATCGAAATAGGTAAAGGCGAGACTCGTGCCGTCGGGAGAGCAGCTGGCACTGCCCCCGACCTGAATCGGTAGTCGCTCCTCGAGACCACCCGCTGGATCCACCAGGTAGTAGAGACCGGGACGCGGTCCCCACGGAGTCCGATTCATGCGCACCAGGATCTTCCCGTCGGGGCACCAACCCTGGACCCAATAGTCGAAGCCGCCCCGCGGGGGCATGGCCCCGACGTCGTTGTAGAAAGTGAGTTGCTTCGGCACGCCGCCCATGGACGGCATGACGTAGACCTGCCGTGTACCACTGTACTCGCCCGAGAACGCCACCCACTCACCACCCGGAGAGATCTTGGGAGTGAGCTCGGTGCCTTCGTGCGAGGTGAGCCGGAAAGCGCGCCCACCCTCGACGGGAACCCTCCACAGGTCGCCGCCATAGACGAACACCACGAAGTCCTCGTG